>JAVHPA010000065.1:0-3314 GCA_036170345.1 Candidatus Moraniibacteriota bacterium | reverse complement strand
AGCATAAAACCCAGAAACAAATATGGCACGAAGAAAAGTTGAAGATAATACCGGAGCGGAGCGTCAAATATGACCGGGTAAATAATCACAAAAGACAATCCGATGTATAAGGTTATTATGCCTAAGAAAATTTTCTTTTTTTGATCTTTTTCCTTTCGATAAAAATATATCAGCAGTCCATAGCCAAATAGGGAAAAAAGCAAACCGGCTGCAATCCCGCTAATTTTTTTCATGTCCATGGGGATGCCGAGCAGCTTTTGTTGATACATCTTCGACGCAGTTGTCAGATAATCGCATTCCACCTTATTCCCCAATGAGGAAATTATGTGGGCATTGGCTTGGGCATGGCAAACCGCATCCAGAGCAATATCATACACTTTGCCTGCCTTTCCGCTGCTCTCAGAAGATCCGGCAGACAAATGCAAGAGTTTCTTTGTATTTGAAAAATGATGTTCAGTCTCGCTGATGATCTGATTCGTGTTGAGAAGCAAGACGACGGCAATAATAAGCAGCCAACGATTCCAAAGGCGCCAATTGCTTTTGAGCGAGATGATGAATGCGACAAGACTGACCGAAGTCAGAAGGAATATTAAGATCGTGTGAAGCTGAATGCCGACACCCACAGCCACTCCGATCCCCACGATCCAGCCCCAGCGCGTTTTTTCTTTTTCTGTCAGGAATTTCCAAAGCGACAGGAGATATAGCAGGACGAAAAAAGGCATCGGATTGGAATTCCAGGCAAACCGGGAAAATTCAATGGCATAGTACGAAACGGCATAGAGCGCCGTAAGCACAAGGGATATATCGGTTTTGAAGTACCTTTTCAAAAAATAGTAAAGCAACGGAATCGCCAAGATATTGAAAAACAAATCCGGATAGGCCATCGTGTCGGGCGCGACCCCAAACAATTTTCCGCTTGTTATTTGGAAATAATAATACATCGCTCCCAGATCAAAGTTTGTGCTGGCCGCTCTGAACCCCATGAGCGGCAAAGGCGCTTTTCCATTCAAAAAATCCTTCACAACCATCACATCGCGCGCCTGATCCGGATAGAAATACAGCCAGTTATGAAAACGATAGGTCCGTAAAAAAATTCCAATCAACATGATCAAAAGGAGGACCCAAATGCGTTTTGGTATCTTGTTCACCAAGCTTTTAAAATCACCTCTGATCATATATTTTGCACCAATAACATCGAAAAATTTCCAAAATCTTTATATCGAAGAACTCTTATATTTTTGTCATTGAGCATTTTTTCCTTCCTTTGGAGACTGGCAACATAAAAGTATTGGTCCGACAATTGGGTGTCTTTATCCGCCATTTTCAAATCGATATTTGATCTCCCTACGAGATATCTGATCGGCTTATAACCCTTGAAAAGAAACTTTCCGTCTCCCCCGATATATACGTCTTTGAAATCATTCGAGTTGCTGATAATAAACTGTGAAAATACCTCGGCCTCCTTCAGGATCACGACATCAACGCTTCCCCCTCCAATATTGCCATAATTCGCGAGCGCGGTAAATGATTTTTGTACGAAAAAAAGATTCGAAATTATGAAGGGCGTGGTGGCAATCAACAAAATATAAACATACCAAACCCCGAATTTTTTTCTGAAAAATTGGATCCAAAATCCCAACAGCGCGAATGGCAGAAAAATGAGAATCAGATAAAATCTCACCGAGAGCTCAAAGGCCATCTTGAGGAATATGAGATATGTTATGCCCGTGAACGCGAATATGATTCCCAAAAAAGACTTGCGGTCGGCATCTGTTTCTTTGAGAAAATATCTGGTACCGAGAATTGTTCCGCCGACAACAACCACGGCGCCGAAAAGAAACGCCAATGTATCCTCCGCGCTGCTGCGTGGATCAAAGGAACAAGTGTCAGATATTTCATAACCCGAGAGAATATCCAGATTTCCTTGGATCCAACAACTCGTGCCATGAATCGCGTTGTTGAGAGTTGAACTTTCCGCCTGATTCTTGGTCTTCAGTCCGCCAAAAAAGGCTTTTGCGTTGTCTCCCTTGGTTTGATATTCACTGACCAGCTGAGGCGCGTTGATGAGCAGCGACACGGCCAAAATGACGAAGAAGTATTTGAGAACCTTCCTGTTTTTGAGAGAAAAATATAGAAATATAGCCACAGCAATTATTGGAAGGATCACAAAAAGCGTCGTATGGAGCTGAACGCCAACGCCAATCGCGATTCCGGCCAGGGTCGCCCACAGAAATTTACGGTTGTTTTTTTCGGAAACAACTTCGTGAAGCGCGTACAAAAATAAAATTGTCCAAAAGGGCGTTGAATTCGGATTCCAGGCAAATCGCGCATAGCGAATGGCGTACGCCGACACGGCAAAAATTGCGCTCATCGAAAGAGCCGTGTATTTGTCAAAATATTTGCGCAGGAAAAAGAAAAGCAGCGGTATGCACAAAATGGAAGTAAGTAAATCCGGATAGGCCATTTTGTCCGGATAATTTCCGAAAATCTTGGCAGAGGCTATTTCAAAATAATAAAACGCCGGACCCAGCCTGAATTCCGTGCCTCCTGCCTTTGGCCCGAGCAGGGGCCATTGGGCTGTTCCGCCAGCCACATTTGAAACAATTGCGGAGTCTCTTCCCTGATCAGCATTGAAACGCAGCCAGTCATGATGCTTGTAGCTGCGTAAAAATACGCCAACGATCAGTACGGCCAAAAGGATCCACCAAATTCTGGGAATAGTTTTCACTTTTTCCAAAAAACTTTTTTGCATCAAAATCCTTTTATTTGCTAAAAGGGTTTATGGATTTATTTCAGTTTCGATCGCAAATAATTATAATACTCGCCATTGTGGCTGTTTTTCGTCGTGTACTCGCGCAAAGTTTTTTCCCGGGCTTCTTTTCCCATGTTTCGACGCAAGCTTTCATCCAGTATCAATTTTTCCAGCTTTTTAATCCATTCCTGCGTATTTTCGGCCAAAAATCCATCCGCTCCGTCTTTGATGGCTTCATTGAATGTTTGCGTCGCAGCCGCTACGGTCGGAGCGCCGACAATCCCTGCTTCAATGAATTTCAGCTCCGATTTCGACTCGCAAAATGGATTGCCGATTTCAAGCGGCGCGATGTTGATATCAACGCCCGCAATATTTTCCAGATGTTTTTCCCACGAAACAAACGGATGCTTTTTTACGCGATGCCTAAATTTCTCATATATATGGCCAATTTCAAGCGGACCAAAAAGGTGCAATTCTACTTGGGGATACTTTTCAAGAATATCACTCAGCGCACCTTTCACGGTCTCAAAATCCTTGTCGTGGCTTGCTGTGCCGGAAAAAT
>JAVHPA010000064.1:0-3317 GCA_036170345.1 Candidatus Moraniibacteriota bacterium | reverse complement strand
CTTTCCAGTTTTCCATCCCGGCCAAATTTTCCCGCTTCAATAGGTGAGGCTTCGTCTTCAGTTTTTTTATATGAATCTTTTTCTGGATCTTCTTCACCGAAGCTTGACTTCATTCCAAATCCGCCCAGCGTTCCTTTTTTGACCAGATTTTCGATGGCTCCCCAAACTGATTCGCTATTCTTGGGAGCGACCAGAGTCACTTCATCTCCCGGTTCGGCTTTGAAATAGGTGACAGACGCTAAAAGCACCCGATAGGCTTTGCCGTCGGCGATGACCACATAGTTTCCCAGATCATCCTGGCTTACAATTCCAATAACTCTTTTTCTTTCGGCGGGGCCGATTTGCTTATAAACAAAAGAACCGTCCGGGGTGATTGTGAGTTTCATCATATCCCCCTCGACTAACTTTGATTTCGAAGCGTAGTTAGCCGGAACAGGATATTGTTTCCCGTCGGTTCCCATCATAACTTGTCCGTCAAAAACTCCTTCCACAACCTCGCCTTCTTCTTCGGATCCGTTGCTAGCCGCTGGCCGGCGGGATGTTCTCGCGGAAGGACCTTCGATTTGAGCCAACATAGCGCGGGCGGACTGGATGGTCCGTTCGGCGGTGGTGATCATTTCCCGAATCGCGGCAATTTTTTGGAGTTCCTGATCTTTGTCTTTGGTAGTAGTTTTCTTTTTTGGCATTTATTTTTTAGCAGTCGATTGGCATATCAATCAAATAAAAATCCCCCTATATCCAAAAGACCGCTTTTTATATTTCTTTTTATATTACATCTCAATTATACAATCGCTTTCAAAAGCGCGCAACCCCGCGCCGACGCCCTGCGTCGGAAGCTCCAATAACAAAGCACCAAATTCCAAATAAATCTCAAATTACAATTTTCAAAATTCAAAACAAATAGTTTTGATCATTTGGATTTTGGTCATCGGGATTTGTTTAGGGATTAGGATTTTGAATTTTTAATTTCCAAAAAAGTGGATAACTTGTGTGTAAGAATGGTGGCTAGTGGCTTATATAAGCTATTTTTATTTTTGACGCAAAGTGTTGACCGATGTTTTGAAGTGGGCTAGAATGTATTTACAGTGTTGCAAAGTGGATAGAAGTGGGGATAAGTCAGCTGAATTGGGGATAAGTTTATAAAAAACCTGATGTTTATTGGCGAATACTCGCACAACGTAGATCCAAAAAAGCGGCTGGCGATCCCGGTCAAGTTTCGAAATGATTTTGGCGGCAAAGCGGTGGTGACCCGCGGTCTTGATAAATGTCTTTTTATATATCCGATGAAAACTTGGGAAGAGCTTTCAGGAAAGCTCGGCAGTCTTCCGATGGGGGAGTCGGGGACAAGAAGTTTTGTGAGACTGATGCTCGCGGGAGCGGTTGATACGGATATTGACAAAATGGGCAGAGTGTTGATTCCGGACTATCTGAAAGAATACGCCGGTCTCAAAAAAGAAGTGGTGATCGCCGGACTATATAACCGCCTTGAGGTTTGGGACAGCGTGAAGTGGAGCCAGTACAAGAAGGAAGCTGAAAAGAACACCGATGAGATCGCGGAGCAATTGGGGAAACTGGGGATTTATTAGATCGTTTAATCCTAAAGTTCAACTTTAGGAAGCGTTCCGAAAGTTGAACTTTAGGATAATAATCGATGATTCATAAACCGGTATTGCTAGGGGAAGCAATCGAGAATCTAAATTTGAAAAAAGGGAGCGTGGTCGTTGACGGAACATTGGGAGCGGGCGGGCACGCGATGGAAATTCTCAAAAAGATTTTGCCCGGGGGAAAATTGATCGCCATTGATCTGGATGAAAAGGCGATTGAAAATTTCAAGAGGATTATTTCGAAAAAAGAACTGATCGGGGTTTCCGACAATTACGCCAATCTGGAAAATATTCTTAGGGGGCGGGGGATAAAAACCGTGGACGCCATTTTGATTGACCTTGGATTCAACTCTGACCAGATCGAGAACGCCGAAAGAGGATTCAGTTTTCAAAAGGATGGGCCGCTGGATATGCGCTATTCGCCGCAGACTCAAAAAAATACCGCAGCCGATGTGATAAACAATTATCCGGAAGAAAAATTAGTTGAAATTTTCAGAAATTACGGAGAAGAAAAATTTGCGAGGAGCATTGCGCGAGCCGTGGCAATCGCCAGAAAAGAAAAAAGAATATCCCGGACAGGAGAATTGGTGGAGATAATAAGCATAAACATTCCTCAAAGATATCGAAAGGGCCGAATTTACCCTGTTAAATCCCGCAAAGCGGGTGCACCTCTGGTGCAATTTAACAGGGTGAATCCTGCCACGAGAGTATTCCAGGCTCTGCGCATCGAAGTTAATCAAGAGCTTGAGAATCTAAAAACATTTTTGGATCAAAGTATGGGTTTGCTCGCTAGCGGGGGGAGGCTAGCGGTCATCAGTTTTCATTCGCTGGAAGACCGGATCGTGAAGAATTTTTTCAAACTGCATTCGAAAGATTGTATTTGTCCGCCGAAATTTCCGAAATGCGTCTGTCAGCACAAAAAAAGCCTGAAAATAATTACAAAAAAGCCGATTGTCGCGACGGAAGAAGAGATTAGGACCAATCCCAGAAGCCGAAGCGCGAAAATGAGGGTGGCAGAGAGAATATAATTCTCTACGAACTACGAATTTTATACGAAAATACGAAATAATATTAAAAATGAAAAAAAGTTTCGTATATTCGTAATTGTTTCGTAGTTCGTAGAGAAAAACATAAACAAACACTAAAAAAACGGGGGGGGGTGAATTTTCATGAGCCGGTTTCTTACAATCACCAATTCCAGTTCCGTAAATTTTGGTGAGCGAAAAAAAACAGTAAAATCGCAATCAGCCAAGATGGGAAACGTCACCCTGAATTTTTTGGTGGCTGCCTTAGTCTGCCTATTAGGAGTTTTCTATATCTTCGAAGTGAACAATATGGCGACCAAGGGATACGAGATCAAAACGCTTGAAAATCAGATGAGCGATCTCAAGAAAGAAAACGAAAAATTGAAAATTCAGGAGGCGGAGCTCAAATCAATGTATAATATCGAAGAAAAAACCAAAGAGCTGAATATGATTGCTCCGAAAGATGTCAGTTACCTGAATCTTCCGGGAGATGTGGCGATGAAATAAATTTTTCTATTCGGATTAATGGTCGGCAAAAAGTTCTCTAGACAAAAAAAAGGAACTCTCGCGAAAAGCTACCGGATATATTTCCTGGTCGTTTTTGTTTTCATATTCTCCGGCCTCATTTTTTTCCGCCTGTACGCTCTTCAGATTGTCGCGCATGGGTATTATCAGGAGCTGGCTTTCA
>JAVHPA010000063.1:0-3331 GCA_036170345.1 Candidatus Moraniibacteriota bacterium | reverse complement strand
AAAAAAATTAAAAGAGAAAAATGACTGATTGGAATTAAAAATAATTTATGAAAATTGATTCACAAGAAAAAGCGAAATTTTTTGACAGTCCAGAAGGGCGCAAGGCTTGGATATATGGATTTCCGGAATATGAATTTCAGTACGACGAACAGCAACCCAGTACGGTTCTCAAATGGCACCACCATGAAAAAATTTGGGAAATGATATATATTATAGAAGGGGAGCTTGTCGTGAGATGGAAAGGGAAAGGAGAAATTAGAAAGCATATAGTAAAAGCAGGAGATGTGATTGAACCGGGATACGATTCGCACACTTTCGAGAACAGAACAGATCAAGTGGTAAAATTCATTGCCTTTAAACAGGTGCTTTCAGGAAAGGATATGCAAGAAATAATCGAGAAGGACAAGGTTTATGACGAATAATTTCTTTATGAATTAAGTTGATGAGTGTTGCTATATTATCTGCAGCAATTTTCCTTGGATATTTTGTCCAGACTATTGTCGGTTTTGCTGCGTCGTTGATTGCTTTTCCAATTCTTCTACATATTTATAGTATTCAGGAAGCATCAGCGATCATGGCGATCCTGTATGTTTTGTTTAGTGCAGTGCTTGTCATAAAAAATTGGAAAGATATCGATAAAAAAATTGTGATAGAAGTTCTTCCGGGTCTGATTGTTGGAATGATATTGGGAGTTTATTTATTAAAGTTCGGAAGTCCAACCATACTAAAAAAGGCGCTTGGTCTGTTTATTATCTCATTTGTTGTCTACAATTTCATAAAAAATAAGGAAATTATAATTTTCAAAAAAGCTGGCTTGCTAGTTGGCTTATTGAGCGGAATTTTCGGGGGATTGTTTTCCGCTGGTGGTCCTCCTTTAGCAGCCTACATCCATAATAGGAACAGTAAAAAAGAGATTATTAGAGCTACGGTAATTGGCTGCCTGGGGATAATTAATTTTGCAAGAATACCTCTATTTTTTTATTCTGACTTATTTAATGCCAGTTTGCTTAAAGCGGCGATAATATCCATTCCTTCTTTCTGTTTGGCTCTATGGCTTGGGCATATATTGTATAATAGGATAAATGAGAATATTTTTCGTAACATTTTTCTCACAATATTATTTTTAACTGGGATATCGTTAATATTTTAAACAATTAAATTGTTTTATAACCCTTAAAAAAAATATGTACATCGATCCCCATGTCCATTGCCGCGACGGCAAACAATCTTACAAAGAAACCATCAAACACGCCCTGGAAGTTGCGAGCGCGCAAGGCGTCATAAAAATTTTTGACATGCCCAACACTGATCCGCCGATCACAACCAAAAAAGATATTATAAAGCGCTTTAAGCTTGTCCCGAAAAAAAGAATTAATGATTATTTCGTATGGATTGGTTTAACTTCCGATCCGGAACAAATAAAAGAAACCGTAAATTGCGTTCAGAATTATAAAAACGTTATCGGAATGAAATTATACGCCGGTACATCTGTGGGCGATCTTTCGGTTATCGAAAAAGACGATCAAAGGACAATATATAAAACACTTGTTGAGGCAAATTATACCGGAGTCGTCGCGGTTCATTGCGACAAGGAGAGTTTGATGAAAAGCCACCTTTGGGATCCAAAAAATCCGATTACCCATTCCCAGGCGAGGCCTATGGCAGCGGAAGTGGAATCGATCAGGGACCAAATTGAACTAGTTAAAGAAACCGGTTTTTCTGGAACCATTCACGTTTGCCATATAACAGGACTCGAATCAGTTGCGCTCGTTGACGCAGCTCGAAAAGAGATAAAGATCACCTGCGCGGCAACTCCCCATCATGTTCTTTGGGATGACACAATGCAAAATCATCCCGAAGGATTGATTTATAAAATGAACCCGCCGCTTCGGGACAAATCTGATGTTGAAAGCTTGCGTCAGTGTATCATTGACGGAAAAGTCGATTGGATCGAAACTGACCATGCGCCGCACCAAGTTGGCGAAAAAATGTTCCCGCCGTATATGTCCGGATATCCCTCACTTTGTCTTTACAAAGATTTTGTGGAAAATTTTCTGCCCAGCTTCGGCGTGAGCGCGGAACTCGTCAAAAAAATGACGAGCGGGAATATTTATAAAGTATTTGGAGATAAACTGGACAAGGCATTGGGAAAAATTATTTAGTATATCCTTAGAAAGATTTTTGGCCCCTGATTTTCAGGGGTTTTCTTTACATAAGCCAAATTCGGTGCTATCTTAAATTAAGTCATTATGTTTAGTATAATCCAAAACAATCTCGGAATCGGCGTGATCGGGGCGATAATTGTCGGGATTCTGCTTTTGATCTGGAACATATTTTTACATCTGAATGTCAGCCGCATCAAAAAAAATCAGCAGCAGTTTTTTTTAGGAAAAAACGGCGCCGATCTCGAAAAAACCATTCTCGATCACTCAAAAAATATGAAAGAACTTGATCGGGATATTCAGGATCTTTATGGGATATCAAACAAGATTCACAATCTGGCCAGCCGGTCGGTGCATAAGGTCGGGGTGGTGAGATTCAATCCCTTCAAAGATTTAGGCGGGGACCAGAGTTTTTCCATTGCTCTTCTTGACGGTGAAAACTCCGGGTTGGTGTTCTCCAGTCTTCATTCCCGAGAAGGAAACCGAGTTTATGCCAAGCCCGTATCCAAAGGAAAAGCGGTAAAATATCCGCTAACGGATGAGGAAATAGAAGCGATTAGGAAAGCCGAGGCGGGAGCGGAAGGATTAGGAAAACAAGCGTAAAAAAGCCTTATTTATCATATATTTAGAATGGAAGAAGCAGTTGAAAAGGTAAAAGTGAAAATTCCCTCTCTTGTAACCGTGAAGCGCTTCGCGGAGCTTTTGAGTTTGCCGGTAGTAGACGTCATAAAGGAATTGATGAAGAACAAGATTCTGGCTACGATTAATGACGAAATTGATTATGAAACAGCGGCCGTGATTGCTTCGGATCTTGGATTTGAGACTGAAAAGGATATTGAAACCAGCGATTCGGGGGCGATGACGCTTGAGAATCTTGATGAAATATTAAAAAAAGAAAAAGGGTCCGGAAAGAATCTTCAGCACCGTCCGCCGGTCGTGACCATTCTGGGCCATGTTGATCACGGAAAGACGACGCTTCTGGACGCTATTAGCAAAACTTCAGTGGTTGAAAAAGAAGCGGGAGGCATCACCCAGCACATCAGCGCGTATCAAGTGAAGAAAAAAGGAGAAATCATCACTTTTGTCGATACTCCGGGGCATGAAGCTTTTTCCTCTATGCGAGAACGCGGGGTAAGCCTTGCGGATATCGCCATTCTGGTCGTCGCGGC
>JAVHPA010000062.1:0-3363 GCA_036170345.1 Candidatus Moraniibacteriota bacterium | reverse complement strand
TGCCCGTTATCGCTTTTCTTTTCTTCGAGTTTGATGATATGAAAACCCAAAGGACTGGAAATCACCTCGCTGATGTCGCCCGTTTTCATAGAAAAAGCTTTGTCAGCCATTTCCGAAACCAGCTGATCTCTGGTGGACCAGCCGAGATCCCCGCCATTTTCGGCGCTTTGACCTTCGGATGATTCCTTGGCCACTTTCGCGAAATCTTCTTTTTTAGTGGTCACCTGGTCATAAAGCGATTTTACCTTCGCTTCCTGGGTGCTGGTGTCTGTTTCATTGGTGAAAGCCTCGGTCAGTTTTTCCGCGTACAGTTCCGGTTTTACCACCTTTTGCTTGAAATCGTCGAGAGTCCAGCCGTAAAGTCTCGCCAATTCGCTCATCAGATTCTGGCGGTTGCCGAATTGCTGGATACTGCTGTCAACTTCCTGATCGACGGTCGCGTCGCTGATATTGATTGTCCGTTTTTTCGCGAGAGCCTCTATGATCTTATTCTCGATCAATTTATTGAGAATTTCCTTTTCTTTTACCTGCAGCCTTTTTTGTCCCTGGTCGGTGGAAAAATCAACCCTCATGCCGATTTTTTCAAAATCCGGGGATTCATAAAATTTCTGAACGGCTTTATCGTCTGCTTTTACCTCGCTCATGGAAATGGATCCGGCTCCCCGGACATATACCGCGGGGAAAGGAATGATTTTTTCGGCCGCCAGCATAGCCCGGTTGTTCCAGTTGTATTTATAAACTCCAAGGATAAGGACAAGCAAAACCGCGAAAATCGCGCCTGAAACGGCAATAATAGCAACTAGTAGCTTTAGGTGTCTTTTTTTATTGGCTTTATGCATATAATTTAGATTAGAAATTTGCTTTTCTTTAGCGAACTTCGCTTATTGGGCATTGCCTGGCGGGGTAAAGAAAAAATTCAGCCATTTCCTCCAATTCGGGGAATTATCATTTTGGGCGATCGGAGCCTGCGCCTCGGAATCTTGCGGCTGATTTTTGGCGGCCAGATCTTTATGCAGAATTATCATTTGCTCGTTATCTTTTTGCAGATTCAGTTTTTCTCGGGCCTCTTTTTCCTGAAATTGGGGCGTTGAAAAATAAGCGATAAGATTATTAAGATCTCCATTTTCCTGTCCCAGCTGCTTTATCTGCGACTGCAGATCTTCAATTTCCTTTTGCACCTGTCTTTTACGATAAGCTTCTTTTCCGAGGGAAACTCCGATGGAAACTAGTATAACAAGGCCGGCGACAAAAAAAAGGCCGGAAATGAGTTTATTGCTGGTTTTCGCTTTTTCTTTTTGCCTTCGGGCCACTTATTTAAAATCCTTATAAATTTTTTCAATAATTTCTAAATAACGGAGCAACGGTAAAAGCAACCATGGACAAAACAGCTAATAGGGAAATTATTATCCAGACTAACTTAATTTTTTTTCTATGCCTTGCTTTCATCCGTGTTAATTATAACACTATTTTCGGAGAACTGCCAGGAAGGCCGAGCTGGGAATGTCAACCCGGCCGGAGTGAATCATTTTCTTTTTGCCCTTCTTTTGTTTTTCCAGCAGCTTTCTTTTGCGAGTGACATCCCCGCCGTAAAGCTTGGCGGTAACGTCTTTCCGGAAAGCTTTGATTGTCTCACGGGCAATGATTTTCCCTCCAATTGCGGCTTGAATAGCCACTTGAAAATTTTGTCTGGGAATGGCTTCCTTCAATTTTTCAACGGTAATCTTTCCTTCTAAAATGGACTTTTCTTTCGGGATAATGCGTGAAAAAGCGTCCACTTTATCGCCGGCGACCAAAATATCAAGCTTCACGAGCTCATTGGGACGGTACCCGATAAACTCATAGTTCATCGAAGCAAATCCGCTGGAAACGCTTTTCAGCCGGTCATGAAGGTCGATAATAACATCCGTCAACGGCGCCTCAAAGGTCAAGATCAGGCGCTCGTTGTCCAAATATTCCGTATTTTTGTATTCCGCCCGGGTGCTGTTCATCAGCTCCATAAGGCCGCCCAGATACGAGGAAGGCGATATGATGTCCAGTTTGACATAGGGCTCTTCGATAGATTCGACAACGGAAGGGTCAGGCAAATCAAGGGGCGAATATATTTTTATTTTTTCACTTTTTCCGCCTTTGGTGGATATTTCATAAACAACGCTCGGTGTCGTGATGACCGGATCGATTTCAAATTCCCGATTCAATCGTTCCTGAATAATTTCGAGATGCAGGAGGCCCAAAAATCCGCAGCGAAATCCCCGGCCCAAAGCCTGATTGCTTTCCGGATCGAATGTAAAGGCGGCATCATTGAGCTTTAATTTTCCCAGGGCGTCGCGCATAAAATTATAATCCTCGCCCTCTTTCGGGTACAGGCTGGCGTAAACCATCGGTTGCACTTCTTTGTACCCGGGAAGCGGTTCAGCCCCCACCGAAAATTTTTGCAGAGCAATAGTATCTCCGACCCGGCAGTCTTCGACACTTTTGAAGCCAGTGGCGATATACCCGATTGATCCGGCGGACAGGACGTCTGATTTTTTGAGCTCGGGAGAAAAATAGCCAACTTCAATCACGGAACTGGGATGTTTGGTCGCCAAAGTTAGTATCTTATCTTCCGCCCGCGCCTCGCCGTCAATTATTTTTACATAAGCCAGAACGCCCTTATAAGTATCATATTTCGAATCAAAAATAAGAGCCCGCAAAGATTTCCCCTGGCTAACTCGCGGCGGCGGAATCTTTTTTATCACTCTTTCTAGAATTTTTTCCACTCCCTCGCCTGTTTTCCCGCTGGCCTCGAGAATTTCTTCTTCCTTGCATCCCAACAAATGAATGATTTCCTTTTTGGTTTTCCCGATCTCGGCGTTGGGAAGATCAATTTTGTTTATCACCGGAATAATCTCAAGCCCCTGTTCAACGGCCTGATAGAGATTGGCGACTGTTTGCGCCTGAACGCCTTTGGTCGCGTCCACCAAAAGAACCGCTCCCTCGACGGCGGCCAGAGACCTTGAGACTTCATAGGCAAAATCTACGTGTCCCGGAGTGTCAATCAAATTCAAAATAAAGGTTTGACCTTGAGGAATTTCAGAAAAGTCCGGCTTTGAGGAATTGAGAGCGTTAGCGAGCAAGGGAAAAGCCGGACTTTGTCCGGTGGATTTATATATCATCCTGACCGGTTGCAGCTTGATGGTGATTCCCCTTTCCCGTTCCAGATCCATCGTGTCCAGCAGCTGTTCCTTCATTTTCCGGTCTTCCACGGTATGCGTGATCTCCAGCATCCGATCGGCCAAAGTCGACTTGCCGTGGTCGATATGCGCGATTATGCAAAAGTTTCTGATGTTTTTTTGGTTGGTCATAAATTCAATCTAATTATATTCC
>JAVHPA010000061.1:0-3364 GCA_036170345.1 Candidatus Moraniibacteriota bacterium | reverse complement strand
TGGGAGCGGCGATCCAGGGCGGGGTTTTGGCGGGGGATGTGAAAGATGTTCTCCTTCTTGACGTAACGCCTCTTACCTTGGGAATTGAAACGATGGGGGGAGTGCGAACGCCTTTGATCAACAGAAATACGACCGTTCCCACTTCCAAATCACAGGTTTTTTCCACGGCGGCGGATAATCAGCCGAGTGTCGAAATTCATGTTCTTCAGGGTGAACGGGAAATGGCAGCGGACAACAAAACTCTTGGGAGGTTCATGCTGGATGGAATTCCACCTTCACCGCGCGGCATTCCGCAAATTGAAGTGACGTTTGATATTGACGCGAACGGAATTTTGAGCGTGAAGGCCAAAGACAAGGCCACCGGAAAAGAGCAGTCAATCCGAATTGAGGCTTCGACCGGGCTTTCCAAGGAAGAAGTGGAAAAGATGGCCAAAGACGCGGAAGCGCACGCCGAAGAAGACAAGAAAAAGAAAGATTTGGTTGAAGCGCGCAATCTGGCAGATACCTTAGCCTATACGACCGAAAAGGCTCTGCGAGAAGCGGGCGATAAGATCTCAGCCGACAAGAAAAAACCGGTGGAAGAAAAAATCGAAGCTTTGAAAAAACTCCTGGCCCAAAGCCAGTCCGCCTCTGGAGGAAAAGATAGCGACGATGTTGCGGCCATCAAAAAAGCGACTGAAGAACTTTCTCAAGAAGCGCAAAAAATCGGGCAAGAACTGTATGCCGCGGCCCAGGCGGCGGACAAAGCCAAGACTGGTGGCGCAAGTGAAGAAAAAAAAGACGAGAACAAAGAAAGCGAGGTAAAGGAAGGAGAGGTAGTGGATGATAAAAAATAGTATCCAGTCGGTTAAGTTTGTGGTAAAATTTATTCATTGCTGGAGAAATAAAAAAAACCGGCAACACAGGGATTGCCGGTGGGGGTTGCGGTGACGAGGCGCTACTTCTTCATCAATTCATCGTATTCGCCCCTAAATACGAAGATAGGCCGGTAGCGCTTCATGAACTTGCCTTGGCGGGTATAAGCGAAATTTCCGGCTCTAAACCATTTAAAATGATGGCCAAGGACGAGCCTGAACGACTTTGCGCCTTTTGCCTCGGCCACCAAATGCCTCAGCAAAGTTGATTTGGCGATATTGGTCAGGAATATTTCCCCCGGCCTCAACTCCAAGTGATATTTATTAAACAGCAATGGCGGCCTCCTTCAGAATAGGATGTGATATACTAAACTTACGCTCAAACAAACATAAGGCATCACGGCGTAATTGTCAATAAACAAAAGTGAAAAACAAAATCTTTGCCTATTTCGTTTTAGGAT
Source organism: Candidatus Moraniibacteriota bacterium (assembly GCA_036170345.1). Taxonomy (GTDB): domain Bacteria; phylum Patescibacteriota; class Minisyncoccia; order Moranbacterales; family UBA11712; genus Fen-1326. The sequence continues at coordinate 2,049 of JAVHPA010000061.1, read as the reverse complement.
TGAATATTGTTGCCGCTTGGGTGAGTTGGTGGGTTTTAGCCGGCTCTATTTATGGAAGAACGGCTCACATCTGGCTTTATCCGGTCCTCGCTTTCAGTTTCTGGGGGATTATCTTCACCTTAAGCAGCATATTCATCAGAAACAGGATTTTCCTTTATTCCAGCTACGCGATCGGAGGAATAGGCTATTTATTTTTTATGAAGCCCGGTTGGTCTTATGTGGCGGCTGTAATCGCGGTTTTGCTTCTGATTGGAATTGAAAAAAAAGTCAAGAAAGAAATTGAAAGGGGGATAAAGATTGATTTTTATCATCTGGTCAGCCACAGCCTCAAATATTTCGTCACGACAGTCTGTCTGGTAATTGCCTTGGCCTATTATTTTTCCATCACAAGCGAGGCGCCTTCCGCCATGACCATTGAAACGAACACTCTGGCGATGGAAATTGATTGGGGGCTCAAGGCGGCGGGATATGTCCTGCCCCAAGACAAGAAAGGTTTGATTGATGATATTCAGAATAATGTTACGGTTGATGAATTTTTAACGAAAAATATGCAAACACCGGAAATAAACGCAGGCGACCTTGCCAATGGAAGCGGAGCGACGGCCAATAGCCCCAGCAATACGACCAAACTAATAGGAGACGCGGCCGTTGCGAAAATTCAGGAGGAAATGCTGGCCAAATCAAAGAGGGATCTTTCAAAACAACTGGGGGTTACCGTGATCGGCGAAGAGCCGGTAAAAGAAGTGCTGATGGATTATATCGATAAAACAGAGCGCAGCTTTTTTGAAAATACGGGATCGGAAAAATTTTATGTGCCTATCATTCTCGCTTTCGGACTTTTTCTGACGGCCAGGATCCTGGGAACGGCCGTTGATCTTCTTTTGGGATTATTTGTTTTATTAATAATAAAGTTGCTTCGAAGACTTGATATAGTTGAAGTGAAGCAAGAGCAGAGAGAAGTGGCGTTTATAGAATACAATATTTAAAAATTCTAAATCCTAAATATGGCGAAGCGGGTGCTTGGAATTTAGGATTTTATTTAATTTATGTCGAAAGATTACTACAATGCGCTCGGTGTTTCGAAAGAGGCGACTGACGACGAGATAAAAAAAGCCTATCGCAAACTGGCTCATAAGCATCATCCTGATAAGCAGGGCGGAGATGAGGCAAAATTCAAAGAGCTGAACGAGGCTTATCAGGTCTTGTCAGATAAAGAAAAGCGCAGTCAATATGACCAATACGGCCAAACTTTCGAGCAAGCCCAGACTCAAGGGGGCGGCTTTTCGGGGTTTGAAGGTTTTCGGGATTTTTCTTCCTTCGCCGAGGGATTTGATTTTAATTTCGGAGGCGGAAGAGGCCGGGGCAGCAGCGGTTTTTCGGGGTTTGAAGATATTTTCGGGGATATTTTTTCCCAAGCGGGGTTCGGCGGTCAAAGCCGGAATAAGAAGAGAAATCGCGGGGAAGATATTCAGATCGACGTCGAAATCAGTTTTCTTGAGATGGCTCAAGGCGCCGAAAAGGAAGTCGAGCTCTATAAGAGAGTAAGGTGTGGAAAATGCCAGGGAGAGGGCGTGGAGCCGGGATACAAAAAAGTGGAATGCCCAACTTGCCAGGGCGAAGGGCAAGTGAGGACTAATCGACGGACGATTCTGGGAACATTTCAGCAGACCAGTCTTTGTCCGGATTGCCAAGGAGAGGGAAGAATTCCCGAGAAAAAATGTTCGAAGTGCGGAGGAGACGGAAGGACGCGGGAATATGAAAAAACAAAAATAAGAATTCCGGCCGGCATCGATAATGGCCAATCAATCCGGCTGGAAGGAATGGGCGAAGCCCCGCCGCGCGCGAGAGGCGGGGGGGAAGCGGGAGATTTATACGTGGCGATTCACGTGGAAAAGAATAAGAATTTTGAGAGAAAAGACGATGATGTCCATTCGAAAGCTGAAATTTCCTTTTCTCAAGCGGCTTTGGGGGACAAAATCGAAATGGAAACGGTGGAAGGGCCGGTGAGGCTCAAAATTCCGGCCGGAACCCAGTCGGGGGAAGTTTTCC
>JAVHPA010000060.1:0-3414 GCA_036170345.1 Candidatus Moraniibacteriota bacterium | reverse complement strand
CCATATTTCAACTTGGAAAGCTCCTTGATGGCTTCCGCCACTTTGGGATTGCCGACAGTCGGCGGATAAGTTTTCATATTGAACGGCGTCGCCACCTGGCTCGCGATCAACAATTTCATAAAACAATTGCGGTTATCCACATTCATCAGGTCATTCGCGTCAAACACGGGTTCGAATTGTTTTTGGATAAATTCAGCGTCTTCCGCTCCGATCCGGAAGGAACAAACGGATCCGACGTTCCCGAAAACAGCCTTTGAAATTTCTTCTTTGAGCTGGGCGATGAATTGATGGGCAATCACGAGCGCCAAACGGTATTTCCGGGCTTCCGAGAGGATCTGGGAGATCGAATCCGTGGTGAAATTCTGAAATTCGTCGATATAGAGATAGAAATCTTTCCGTTCCGCTTCCGGCATATCCACCCGGGAAAGGGCGGCAATCAAAATTTTTCCGACGATTACCATTCCGAGAAGATTGGCGTTGATTTCGCCGATTTTGCCTTTTGAAAGATTGACAAGGACGATCTGCTGTTCATCCATCGCCTGGCGGAAATTAACCGTCGTTTTTTCCTGGGCAATGATCGGCCGCATCATATCGTTTGAGATGAATTGCGTCAGCTTCGAAGTGATATAGGGAACCATATTCGCCAGCGCCGCTTCCCCGCCCGCTTTTTCGGCTTCTTTCTCCCAAAAATTCTTCACGACCGGATTGGCGCAATGCGAAAGTTTCATATGCCGGAATTCTTCGTCGGCCAAAACCCTCGGAATTTCCATCAAGGTTGATCCGGATTCGGGATGCTCCATCACAAGCAGCGCCGCGTTGCGCATATATTGCTCGAACATCGGCCCGCCGGTTTGTTTCAGATCATAGAGTTTGTCGAATATATTGATGATCTCATTGATGACAAAAGTTTTTTGCTCCGGTTTGTTGGCGTCGTATTCCAGCATATTGAGCCCGAAGGGGCGCTCCATATCGGCCGGATCGAAATATATGACATCTTCCGCCCGCTCTTTCGGGACGCATTCAATCACATGCTCGACAAATTCGCCGTGAGGATCAATGACGCAGACGCCCCGGCCATTCTTGATATCCTGCTTTACCATTTCCTCCATCATCGTTGATTTACCGGTTCCCGTCTGGCCGACGATATAGAAATGGCGGCGGCGGTCGTCATCCGCTTGGCGAATAACCGATTCTGATCCCCGATAATCATTGAAGCCCAGAATTATTCCTTCTTTGGAAATATTAGGCGGCGGCGCGGCCGTGCGGGCCTTGAGCCAGGCAATTTTGGGGGTTTCCGTTGAAAAAAGAGGAAAATGAAAAATGCTCGACATTTCTTCGGAAGAAAGAATGAAGCTCTGCTCGTTTTTGAAATTGCGGAAAATAAAATCAAAAGCGATATGGCTGCTTTTTTTCTTATTTTCTCTCGCAACCTTGAAGCCGTTAATGCCCGGACTTTCGTATTGAATGAAAGCGTTTTCGAGTTCCGCCAAAACCGCTTCGGCCCTTTCCTGGCTCAAGGCCGAGGCCACCAGCCGGATGTTCGCGCTAAAACCGGGCTTATTGGCTTTTCCTTCAATTTTTTTGACGATTTCCTGCTCTTCCGGAGTAAGCTGGACGGCATCTTTATTCGGCTTAAAAATATCTTTTTTCTGATTGTCGTCTTTATTGAATATCGTATTGAAAAACCCGCGAAAAAATTGCCGAACGGGATTGTCCCGCTTCACATCGGAGAGACGCCTTCCCTGCTGCATTTTGTGGGCAATTTCCCTTCCCTTGCTTCTCCAGTTGCCGCGAGCGGGCTTCACGAGCAGCTGAATAGCCGCGCCTTCTTTTTTTTCATCGAATTTTCCCAAAACGTTGGTGATATTGTTCAGCGGATCGGATTCCAAGGTTTGATAAGTGCGAAGCGGGAAACAGTCTTTTTCCCGCAGTTTCAGGTACGATGCCGCCGTAAAGCTTCCCGGATAAAATATATTATAGTCTTTCACGCGCTCAATGGCCGCTTTCGGATAAAAACTGTGAATTTGCCTTTCGACAATATCAATGAATTTTTTGGGAGCGCCCACATAGAAAAAAATCTCATCGTTTTCGGCCGGATTGGCAATCTCAAGAGTGATCACCGCGTCGCCATAAATTATCCGGTGCCAAAGACCCGCCTTGTCTTTTATGTTTCCGAGACTGGCAAAGAGATGCTCCATGACGGAGATTATCTCTTTTTCGGGTTTCGGCTGCTGCTGTGGCTGATTCTGTTGCGTTGTCTGGGTCTTTAGCGCGTGGCTCACCTTTATCACGTCTATATCCATATTTAAAGACCGGGTAATTTGTCCCTTAAATATGGTGAAGCTCCGAAAGATCAGCCAGAAGCCCGAGGCAAAACTGACGATCGCCAAAAGTAGAGCCAGAGGATAGAAGATTAAATTAAGGTTATATACGTCCATCAGGAATATTTCTGTTTTTATTTTTTTTTAAAAATACAATCAAAAAATTTCTAATTTCTAATTTCTAATTTCTAATCAAATCCCAATGAATAAACATCTACATGTTTGGAGATTGGATTTTGGGATTTTTTTTAGGTCAATTAGATCAATTAGAAATTCTATAATTCCTTGAGCAATCCTTTCTGAATAAGTTGTTTTCTCAAATCATCTTCAATCATCTTGTCGTGCAGTTCGTCCAAAGTGTAATTGTCATTGGCATCCATATGTTGGGCGACTTTGATGGCGTGTTCCGGCCCTCTCTGAAGCGCCAACTCCACCAGTTTTTCCACTTTCTTTTCGTATTCGGCAATTGCGGCCACCATTTTGGCGTCGTCGGCAATCGTGGTCACCGCCGGCGCTTTATGCGTACTGATAGCTCTGCGGGCGGTTTCGATTTTTTCGGACACTTTTTCTTCCAGGGCTTCTCCTCCAATTTCCCGCTCGAGACCGGGAGTTTCGGCTCCCCTCTCCAATATACTTTCCGCTGGCTCTATCGGAGGCAATATTTCTTTATTTTCTAGCGGTTTTTCAGAAGCGTTATTCTCTTCATTTATAAAGGTTTTTTCGGGATTTGGTGTTGGTATTTCCGAATTTTTTAAAATCGCCTTGTTGGTACCAGCCAAAAGCTGGTCAGCCTCGGGCTGAAACTTTTTCGTCAAATCAAGGTCCTCCTTTTCAATTGGTTCTTGGTAATTGGATTGCGCCATAGATTTAGAATTTAGTTCTTAGTCGCTTCTTCGGTATTTCCGAAACTCTCAATATCTTCTTTTAACTCGTCTTTCAATTCACTGACAACTTTCTTCACGAATTCATCATAATTAGTTATCTTGCTGCGCAGAAAAGTTTCCACTTTCTCCTGATCAGCCTTTTTTTCGAGCATATTCATCAGTTCTTGCTGATCTTCTTTAGTCAATTTATCCATCGTCTCCATGTACAA
>JAVHPA010000059.1:0-3470 GCA_036170345.1 Candidatus Moraniibacteriota bacterium | reverse complement strand
GGCCAAAGTCTGCAATCATATTTGGGAATGCTTAAATATTCTCAGGGAAGAACTATTATAAATAAACTTGAAGCGCAGTACTTTGATTATATATGCCCAAGTTAAGATATATTTTGTTTTTCCGGATTTTTTGCTATAATTAATCCGGAACCACTGAAAATATGAAATCCAAAAAATCAAAAAAATCCAAAAAAATAAAACTTAATCTATTTCAAGAAATCAAATCGAAGCCTAAAAGCGTCGAGTCAGCGGTTTTGGTTTTGGTTTGTGCCGTGGTTTTTGGGATTTCTTTTTTTTCGATTGGGAAATCTTTATATGACTATGGCCAAAAAAAAAGAAACGCGCTAAACAGCCAGCCAGAAATGCAAATTATCAAGAGCGCCGTTGCGGCCGAGAACCAAAACAATGAAAATGTCGGAGGTGCCGGAGATGATTTGCTACCTAAAAATAATATAGGGATTGAAGTAACGCCGGCCGAGATCGACTTTGATAAAAAACAAGCAGGCAAAGAGGCGATAGCAAAAAAAATCGCGCAACAACGCGCCGCGGCAGAGATTGCTCTAATCAATAATTCCCCGATTCTTGCAGGACCAACCACAAAGCTTCCTGACGGAAAGCGGACTTGCCCGCTGAAACATCCCCAGCCCTCGGGTCGCGGTGGCAAACCGCATATTGATGAAGATTGCTGTGCCGACTATGATGAATACCCCAATCCCCGGTGTGATTATTCTCCGGCACAGATGGCAGCTTTGAAAAAGCATTGAAGTTAAAATATCTTTTTGTATCTTTTGCAGTGGCAGGCGATTTTGGACAACCAAATAATTATCCTTTAGAATATAATCAGCAAATATACCTGATTATTATTCATATATAAAGCATGATTTCGAGATATTCAACCGAAGAAATGACCCAAATTTGGAGCAATGAGGAAAAATTTCGCAATTGGGTGAAGGTTGAAACGGCGGTGCTGCAAGCTAAGGTCAATCTGGGCTTGCTTAAGGTAAAAATCCCGGAAAATCTAGTTGAATCGATAAAGATCGATCCGGAAGAAATCAACCGGATTGAAAAAGAGATCACTAAACATGATGTGATTGCCTTTCTGATGCACACCTCGCCGCAACTTCCCGAAGAACTGCGGCCTTTTTGGCACGCCGGAATGACATCGTATGACACACAGGATACGGCTCTAAGTTTGCAACTGGCGGACAGCGTCGATCTGCTCATAAATCGCGTAAGAAAGATTAAGGAAGTTTTGAGGGGAAAAGCGTTTGAGTATAAAGATGTGGCGCAAATTGGCCGCACGCATGGCGTGCATGCCGAGCCGATTACTTTCGGCGTGAAACTGGCCAAATGGTATGACGAATTCACTCGCCAAGAAGATCGGCTGAAAAAATTGCGTGATCAGGTAGCTGTCGGAAAAATTTCCGGAGCGGTTGGAATGTATACGCTTGATCCGCATATCGAAGAAGAAACGTGCCGGATTCTCGGACTAAAACCGGTCATTGCCACGCAAATAATTTCAAGAGACATCATTGCGGAATATGTTTCGACGCTGGCGATCGTTGCCGGAACGGTGGAAAAAATATGCGTGAACATCAGAACATTGCAGAGAACGGAAATACTTGAAGCGCAAGAATATTTCGATCCCCAGAATCAAAGAGGATCCTCGGCTATGCCTCACAAAAGAAATCCGATCTCATTCGAAAATTTATCCGGTATGGCCAATATGATGCGCGGATACGCGGTGACAGCTCTTGGAGCAATCAGCACTTGGGATGAGCGGGACATTTCCAACTCAGGCCAGGAAAGGATATATCTTCCCGATGCTTCGACACTCCTTGATTATATGCTGAATCGTCTCGCAGGCAGTCTGGAAAAATTGATAGCTTATCCCGAGAAAATGAAAGAAAATCTGAATCTCACCAAAGGATTGGTTTTTTCGCAGAATGTTCAGACGCTATTGGCCGAGAAGAGTAATCTCCCGCGGGAAGACGCTTATAAAATTATCCGCGATATCGCTCAAAATTGTTGGGAGAACAAAGAAGATTTTCATGAGGCTTTGCAAAAAAATAAAGAGGTTACGAAATATATCAGCGCAAAAGAACTCGAAGAATGTTTTGATTTGAAGCTGAAGCTGAAGTATGTGGATTATATATTTGAGAAAGTTTTCGGGAAGCAATAATAGATATAATTAAATTATTTTTATGGCGCAGTACCAAAAAGGCAAATTGATCGCCGAAGGAAAAACGAAAAAAATTTGGGAAAACAAGAAAGATCCCAAAACGGTGATTATTGAATACAAAGACGACATTACCGCCTTCAATGATCCGAAATTCACCAAAAAATTCAAAAGCAAAGGCAAGAATTCAAATCTCACGACTTGCCGGGTGTTCGAGCTTCTCGCGAAGGCGGGAATTCCCACGCACTTTGTAGAACAAATCTCCGAAACAGAGTTTGCCGCCAAGCCATGCCAAATGATCCTGATTGAAGCCGTGCCCAGGCGCTACGCTTTCGGCAGTTATCTCAAAAGGAATCCGCATATGATAGTTCCAGAGGGTGAACCGCCGGTTTATTTTCGCCGTCTTGTCAATGAATATTTCCTGAAGACAACCAAAGGCGGAATTGTTATTGACGGTGAAGCGCTGGTCGAAGGCCTGACCTCGGAACAGGACGATCCAGTGATTCTCAACCCGCAAGAGGAAGATTGGAAGCCTCTTTTTGCGTGGAGGCCGGTTTGGGACAAGGAAGCGGATCTCAAAAGGACAATACCACGCGAAAAAGTGCTTTTGGGAGATTCCGGGAGACTTGAAAAAATGGACGAAATTATGCGGAAAACATTTTTGGTTCTCGAGGGCGCGTTTTCGCAAAGGAATTACAGAATTCTTGATCTCAAGATCGAATTTGGCATAACAACAGAAGAAGAGTTGGTGGTAGCCGATGTAATTGACAACGATTCCTGGCGCTTGAGAGATCCCGAATGGAAAGAACTTTCAAAGCAGGCTTTTCGGGATGGGGAAGACCTGGAAAAGATCGAACCCAAGTATCAAATTGTGGCGGATCTGGCGCAAGATTTTCCGCATATTTCCGAACAGGCGCTGGTTTTGTGGACAGGATCGGAAAAAGATGAAGTGCCGGAAGTGCCGGATATTCCCGGTATAAGGGTAGTGAAAAAAATAATTTCCGGACACAAAAAAACCGCTCTTTGCCTTGCGGAGCTTGAAAAAATGGAAAGGGAATTTCCAGGCGGGGGAGTGATTGTCGCCAAAGTCGGATTGAGTAACGGCCTTGGCCCGGTTCTTTCCACTCACACCCATTGGCCGGTGATCTCCGTTCCGGCGACCGCCAAAACATTTCCGGGTGACGTTTGGAGCAGCCTGCGGATGCCTTCAGGCGTCCCGATGGCGGTGATCGAACGCGATTCCAACGCTGTTGATCTCGCGCTCAATATCCTGGCCAAAAAAAATCCGATC
>JAVHPA010000058.1:0-3473 GCA_036170345.1 Candidatus Moraniibacteriota bacterium | reverse complement strand
GGGCCGAATAGTCTCGGGGTGATAGAGTCTTTCAGCCCACAATCCTCTCTTCGCAAGAGGAATTTTTTCAAGCGGCTGCCGATGGTGTCTTTGCCGAATCTCATCGAAGCGCAGACAAATTCCTACCAGTGGTTTCTCAAAGAAGGACTGCGGGAACTGCTGGACGAGATAAATCCGATCAAGGATTTTACCGGAAAGGATCTCGAGCTTTCTTTCGGCGATTATTATCTGGACGAGCCGAAATACGACGAGAAAACCTCAAAGTCCAAAAATATTTCCTACGAAGCGCCTCTTCGATCCAAAGTGAATCTTCTGAACAAGCAGACGGGGGAAGTAAAAGAGCAGGAAGTCTATTTGGGGGACCTTCCGATCATGACTGACCGGGGGACTTTTATTATAAATGGAGTGGAAAGAGTGGTCGTCAGCCAGCTTATCCGAAGTCCGGGCGTGTTTTTTACTATGGAGTACCAAAAGGGGCAACGCCTTTTCGGAGCCAAAATTATTCCTAACCGGGGAGCTTGGCTAGAGATGGAAACGGATCTTGACGGGGCCATTTGGGTAAAGATAGATCGGAAGAGAAAAGTGGCTATCACCTCGCTTCTCAGAGCTTTTGGAATTTCGAGCGATGAAGAATTATTCAAAACTTTTTCCGATGTTAATAAGGGTGAGATAAATTATATCGAAGCCACGCTTGCAAAAGACGCGTCCAAGACCCAGGGAGAAGGATTTATGGAAGTGTATAAAAGGATCAGACCGGGCGATTTGGCGTCGGTCGAAAATGCCAAGCAGATGATAGAGGCTATGTTTTTCAATTTCGAACGTTATGATTTTGGAAAAGTGGGACGCTATCGCTTGAATCAAAGACTCGAGATGGATTGTCCTAATGACGAAAAACATCGAATTTTGCGGCCCGAAGATCTTATTATGATCGTGAAAGAGATCATGAAGCTGAACAATGACCCGATGGCGATTCCCGATGACATTGATCATCTTGGAAATAGAAGAGTGCGCTGTGTCGGCGAGTTGGTCCAAAATAAATTCCGGGCGGGATTGGCGAGACTCACTCGCAACATCAAAGACCGGATGAGCACTTGCGACTTGGCACTGGTTGTCCCGGGTCAGCTCATCAACTCCCGGCCGGTGGCCGCGGCGGTAAAAGAATTTTTTGCTTCTTCCCAGCTTTCTCAATTTATGGATCAGGTAAACCCTTTGGCTGAGCTGGAACACAAAAGAAGGCTTTCGGCGATGGGTCCCGGAGGACTCACCCGCGAGAGAGCCGGATTTGAAGTGCGCGACGTCCATCATTCCCACTACGGAAGAATTTGTCCGGTTCAGACGCCGGAAGGACCGAATATCGGGCTCGTGAACCATCTGGCTTGCTACGCCCGGATCAATGAGTTTGGTTTCATTGAAACTCCTTATCGAAAAGTCATTTTGAAAAACGGCCAACCGTATGTGACGAAAGAAATTGAATACCTGAATGCGACAATCGAGGATCGAAAAATTATTGCGCATGCAGACATAAAAATTGGCGAAGATGGCCAGATTCTCGAGGAAAAAGTGGAGGCGCGCGTCAAAGGAAAGCCGTCGATGATCGAAGCGAAAGAAATAAATTTTGTGGATGTTTCCGCCAAACAATGCATTTCAGTCGCGACGGCCCTTATTCCCTTTTTGGAACACGACGACGCCCACCGAGCCTTGATGGGATCAAATATGCAGCGGCAGGCCGTTTCCTGTATTATGCCCCAATCGCCGTATGTCGGAACAGGGCTTGAGGATAAAGCGGCCGCTGATTCCGGACAAGTCGTCCTGTCTCAAAACGAAGGCGAAGTTATTGAAGTTGATGCTGATCATATAACCTTAAAAGTGCAGAAAAAAGACGGAAAATCGGCGAAAAAAATATATCATCTGCAAAGCTTTGAGAGGTCAAACGCGTTTACCTGCATGAACCAGATTCCGCGCGTTCAAAAAGGCGATCAGATAAATAGGGGCCAGCTTTTGGCGGACGGAGCTTCCACTGATAATGGAGAACTGGCTCTGGGCCAAAACATTCTGGTGGCGCTTATGCCTTGGGAAGGATCAAACTTTGAAGACGCGATTATTATTTCGGAAAAATTGCTTGAGGACGACCGCTATACTTCAATTCACATTGAAGATTTTTCAATCGATGTCCGCGACACGAAGCTGGGGCCGGAAGTGGTGACCAGGGATATTCCCAATATTGGCGAAGAGAGGCTGAAAAATCTGGACGACACCGGAATAATTCACATCGGAGCCGAAGTTTCCTCCGGCGATATTTTGGCTGGAAAGATCTCGCCCAAAGGGGAAGGAGATCTTACGCCGGAAGAAAGGCTTCTCCGGGCGATTTTCGGCGAGAAATCCAAAGATGTCAAGGACACTTCTCTTTATCTCCCGCACGGCGAACACGGAAAAATTGTGGACATCAAAATATTTTCCCGCGAACAGGGAGACAAACTTTCCGCCGGAGTGATCCAGCAGATCCAGGTCAGCGTGGCGCAGCTGCGAAAAATTTCCGTAGGCGACAAGCTGGCCGGAAGACACGGCAACAAAGGGGTGATTTCAAAAATAGCGGCCATTGAAGATATGCCTTATCTCCCGGACGGAACGCCGGTGGACATAATTTTGAATCCGCTGGGAGTGGCATCGCGCATGAACATTGGCCAAATTCTTGAGGCCCACTTGGGCTGGGCGGCTTCGAAGCTGGGCTATAAAGTGGCCAGTCCGGCTCTGGCGGGAGTAAGCGAGAAAGATATTAAAACAGAACTTATAAAGGCCGGTCTTCCCGAAAATGGTAAATTAAGGCTTATAAATGGCAAATCAGGCGAGTTTTTCGAAGAAGAGACTATGGTGGGATATATGTATATTATGAAGTTGAATCATCTAGTAGAAGACAAGATCCATATGCGTTCGATCGGCCCCTATTCTCTCATCACCCAGCAGCCGCTGGGAGGCAAGGCCCAATTCGGCGGACAGCGCTTTGGAGAAATGGAAGTTTGGGCGCTGGAGGGTTATGGCAGCGCGTATACGCTTCAGGAAATGCTTACGATCAAATCGGACGATGTTTTGGGACGCTCAAAGGCCTATGAGTCTATCATCAAAGGCGAGCCGATAAAAAGTCCGAACGTGCCGGCTTCCTTTAATGTTTTGGTCAATGAGCTCAAAGGGCTATGCCTCAATGTGGAATTGTCGGGAGTGAAAGAAGAGGGAGAGGGCGGGGGAGCTTATTCGGAAAAGAAAAATGACAAACCGGAGAGATAGGTGATAAATTCAGAGCCGGAATATTTTTTAAATTTATAAATACTTTGAATAATATGCATCAACCTTCCACTACCAAAGTCAGCGATTTTGATTTCATCCGTTTAAGATTGGCCAGCCCTGACAATATTCTCAACTGGTCCCACGGGGAAGTTACCAAGCCGGAAACAATAAATTACCGCACCCAGCGCTATGAG
>JAVHPA010000057.1:0-3480 GCA_036170345.1 Candidatus Moraniibacteriota bacterium | reverse complement strand
GCCATTTCCAGTTGCCGTAAAAATGAATGCCCGCCACCAGTCTCGCCGACGCCCAGATTCCCAGGGCGTTTGAAAAGACGTAAGTAATGAATCGAAGCATATTTGTAGCTCACAGGAGATTAGCAAACAAAAAAACTTTGGTCAAATTTCTAATAACTAATTTCTAATTGATCTAAGCAATGTCCAATATCCAAAACCCAAAACGATATTTCGATCTAATTTCGATCACTGGGTGTTGGGATTTAATTAGGTCAATTAGGTTAATTAGAAATTAGACATTTTTGACAATCTTTTCTCTTAACCCTATTATACTCCTAGAATAACCTTCTATCAAACACATATGAAGAAAAGAATATTTTCCGGCATTCAGCCTTCAGGCAACCTTCATTTGGGAAATTATCTCGGCGCCATCAAAAACTGGGTGGAACTGCAGGATAAATACGATCCGATCTTCTGTGTGGTGGATCTGCACGCGATCACCGTTCCCCAAAAACCCAAGGAACTGCGCCAAAAAACGATCGAAGTGGCCAAGACCTATCTGGCCGCCGGAATTGATCCGGAAAAATCGACTATTTTCGTCCAATCGCGCGTTCCGGAGCATACGGAACTGGCTTGGATCCTGAATACCATCACCAAGCTCCCCGAGCTCGAACGCATGACGCAATTCAAAGATAAGTCCCAGCAGCATACTCAAAATATCAACGCCGGACTTTTCAACTATCCGGTTCTGATGGCTGCGGACATTCTTTTATACGACACGAATATCGTTCCGGTCGGCGAAGACCAGGTCCAGCATATTGAAATTGCCAGAACCCTCGCCCGCCGCTTCAACCAGATGTTTGGCGAAACTTTCACGGTTCCCGAACCTTATGTTGTGAAAGAAGGAATGCGGATCATGGGACTGGACGATCCGACAAAAAAAATGTCGAAATCCGCCGAAAGCGCTTCCAATTATATTTCCCTTGCTGATGATCCCGATACTGTCCGGGAAAAGATCAAGAAAGCCGTCACTGACAGCGAAAAGGAAATCCGATATTCGGATGACAAACCCGCTATCAAAAATTTAATCAATATTTATTCTCTGCTCGACAACATCAAACCGAAGGAAATTGAAGACATCTATCGCGACAAACGTTATTCTGAATTCAAAAACGGATCTCGCCGAAACGATTGTCGGTTTCTTGGAGCCGTTCCAGGAAAAATATAACGAAATTGAAGATAATGAAGTTTTGAAAATATTGGAGCAAGGGAGAATAAAAGCCAAAGAGCTGGCGGAAAAGAAAATGGAAGATGTTCGGGAAAAAATGGGCTTATTGTAGAAAGTTAAAATTTTTTGATAAAAATAAAAATTCTTTCTGACCTTTTAAAATTCTAAGGGGGATGGACACCATGGCCGATAGGAAAAGGTATGACACGACTAGTCCGTATACTCTGGCTAACCTAATCACAGTCTTAGGTTTCTTCTCTGCCCTGTACTCGATAATTATGGTGCAGGAAGCTTGGGTTCATTATGAAAGATCCGGATATTTAGCTTGGCCAGTTGCCAGTTCGTTCAAGGCACTAGCCGCTGTTATCCTAACCTTCACGACAGATGCAGCAGATGGGTATATTGCCCGGAAATGGAAACAACGGTCCAAGTTTGGGGCATTTCTGGACAGAGCCAGGGATAAGTTCATCATTTGCCCGCTGGTGTATTATATGTACAAATACACGCAAATGATGATGAATCACGGGCAAGAATTGTCAGATCTTTATTTCTACCTAAAGATGCTGATCTGGGCAATTCTCATCATCGAAGGAATCCTCATCCTTGGCGGAGTGATTGCCGCGGCACTCGGTGGACGCATCGAATCTCATTGGACAGGAAAATGGAAGATGGGTTTCGAATGCGCAACGGTCGGCATATGGATATTAGCATTTCTTTTTTCCAGTCCGGCTGTCTTTTTTACGCATTGGTCTTTCAAGATATTTATTGCCTTCTTAACCACTTCTGCATTTTTCTCTATGGCCAGCTTCCTGAGCTACCTTTCGAGCTGGTTCAATGGAAGCGCGACTGAGGCAACTGCCTAAAAAATTTGGATGAAAATTAAAAGCCTGCCGCTGGGACTTAGGACCTCCCGGGCAGGCTTTCTTTTTTTACAAAATATTTTTATCCTCGAATTATCCCCAACACCTCATCTCTCTTCTCTTCCATCATTTCTTGCGTTTTCGCTTCGAGATTGAGCCGCAAAACCGGTTCAGTGTTGGAACCTCTGACATTGAACCACCAATCCGGATATTCGACTGATATTCCGTCCATGACGTTCTGCTCGGCGTCCGCGTATTTTTCTTTGATCTCTTTTACCTTCTCTTCGACATCGGCGACTTTTGAATTAATTTCTCCGGAATGAAAATATCTTTTTACATCTTTTACAAGATCGGATATTTTTTCTCCAGTTTCGGTCATGAGATTAAGTAGCATTATAGCAACCAGTGTTCCGATTTCGGAATAATAATTTTCCTGAAAATAATAATGGCCTGACAATTCGCCCGCAAAGACTGCGCCATTGTCTCGAATAAGTTTTTTTATCTTCGTATAGCCCACAGGACATTCCAGCGGAATGCCGCCGTTTTCTTGAATAACTTCTCCGACCGCTTTCGAGGAACGCAGATCAAAATATATCTTTCCTCCTGGATGCCTTTTGAGAATCTCTTTGGCAAGAATGGCAGTCACAAGATCCATCGGAATAATGTCTCCCTTTTCTGTCACGAATCCAATCCGGTCAGCATCCCCGTCATATGATATTCCCAGATCAGCATTTGTTTCAACAACTTTTTCCTTTAATGCATCGAGTGTTTCAGTCTTGAGAGGATTCGCTTCATGATTGGGAAATCTGCCGTCAAATTCATCATAAAGAGTCACCAATTCTATATTATTCGATAATTTTTTATACATTTCCAGCTCAAGAATACCCATAGCATTGGCAGTATCAATAACCACCTTATATTTTTTATCACCCAACGCAGCAAACGCTAAGAAATAATCATAATATTTCTGCTTAAATTCCTCTTCCTTGATTATTTTTCCTCTCTCAACTGAATCGGCAAATTTACCTTCCAGTGCCAATTTTTTCATTTCATTCAATCCCGTAGTCTCCCCAACCGGATATCCGTCTCTTTTGCAAAACTTCATCCCATTCCATTCCGGCGGATTGTGTGAAGCGGTCATCGATATAGCCACATCCACATCTAAGTTCCCGGAAGCAAAATATACCATTGGAGAAGAAGTTAGTCCTAAATCGATTACATCTGCTCCCTGATCAGTGATGCCCTTTATCAAGGCTTTATGTAGTGCCGGGCTAGATTCTCGGATATCCCGACCGACCGCGATTTTTTTTGCGTCGAGAGCTTGAACCACAGCCCGTCCGATTTTATAGGCTGCGTCTTCATTGATATCGGTTGGATAAATTCCTCGGATGTCATAGGCTTTAAAAATTTTTG
>JAVHPA010000056.1:0-3566 GCA_036170345.1 Candidatus Moraniibacteriota bacterium | reverse complement strand
TCTTCGTACCCATGAGATTTGAACGCGCTCACAAAAGCCCCGCGAATAGACGAGATCTTTTCGTGGGGAATGCGGAAGGTTTTGGAGACATTTTCTACCTTGATGGCCGTTTCGGCTGGTTTGGGGGTTTCGGATTTAGTGGCTGTTTCTTTATCCATATACTTGTCCAATTATATAACTCTTTACTAATCTAACAGCTTATCATTCAACAAAAAATCAACGATTTGCCAATGCTTGATACCTTGATAATCACTGCCGATCATTTTGTCCATAGAAACCACGATCTTTTGATAATTATCTGATATGGCCAGCAAATTGCCGAATTCCCGATCCTTGGTCGCATTGTCATTTATCAAATAAGCCACCTGGACATATATTTTTTTCCCTTCTTTCTCGGCGACAAAATCAATTTCTTTGTTTCCCAATTGACCGACATGAATTGTGAATCCCAATCGCGACAAGTGCGAGAAAACCATGTTTTCCAATATCTGCCCGATCTCCGTCGCTTTGTAGCCAACCAGCGAGTTTCGGAGTCCCAGATCTTCCCAATAATATTTTTCATTGATTTCAAAGATTTTTTTCCCCTTGATGTTCGCCCGATTGACTTCGCGAACAATAAAGCTGGAGGTCAAAAATGACAAATAGTCCAAAACAATATTGGGCGTAGTCTTGATTTTTTGTGATTTCAAAAATTTACTGATCCGATTGGCGGAAACCAAGGATCCGATATTATCCGCCAAATATTCCAAGAGACGATTGAGAAAATTGATGTTTCTGATATTGAATCGCGCCACCACATCATTCAAGATGATTGTATTGTATACGCTTTGCAAATAACCATACACAATTTCATCGGTAAGTTCCAGATTGGAAAGGAAGGGCAGTCCGCCGTAACGGATATATTTCATCAATGATTTTTCGCCGGACGGCAATTTTTGAAATTGCAAAAATTCACGATACGACAAGGGGTGCACGGGAATTTCAATATAGCGGCCGGATAAGCCGGTGGCAATTTCCGAGGAGAGCAATCGTGCGTTGCTACCGGTGCAATAAAGATCAAAAGTTTTTTTTGCGAAAAGATGCCGCAGGGCTTTTTCAAAATTTTCGATATCCTGAATTTCATCAACAAACAGATAATTATTAGCTTTGGCAACGACGCGCTTTTCAACATAGACAATCAAATCGCGATAATTGACAATCGCGTCGTATTCATTCTCTTCTTTGTTGATATAAACGATATTCGACTTTTTGTCCTTGGCTTTTATCGTATCCATCAACTGCAACAAAATATAGCTTTTGCCAACGCGCCTTTGGCCGACAAGCACCTTGATTAGATCGGCTCCGACAAAAGGAATGATTTTATCAAGATAATATGGGCGCTTTTGATATGTTTTATTCATACTTAAAATTGTTTATAACTTATTGATATATTTTAAGTATACTTAAAACTATTTGGGAAGTCAAGCTCGATATCTTCTCGTGGGGAATGCAGAAGGTTTTGGAGACCCCCTCCACTTTGATGGCCGTTTCCGCCGGCTTGGGGTTTTCTTTCGTTTCGGTGGTTTTCTTCTTTATTTCCATATTTACCACTATAGCCCATTTGGGACTTTTTTTCAATCCCACGATGCGAATAGACAACTTTTTGAAAATGTGCTAATATTCGAGATATGCTTATGCAAAAAATAAAAACAAAGAAAATCGTATTTATATCCCTCATTATCGCAGTTTTCATATCAGCGCTTGGGATGTTTTCCTTTTCTCAAAATATTGCCCAGGCCAAATCAAGCGTGACAAAATGGCAGAAAAAGCTCATGCAAATGGGCGTGGATCCGGCGCTTTATCAGGGTTGTCTTCCAAAGGTCAGCCGCGCAGAATATATAAGGGTGCTGAAGATGGCGGCTACGGCGAATACCGGGACTACGAGCACCGCAACGACACAGCCGACAACGGATGCATCAGGATCGCTCGGACCGGAAATCTCGGTGGGGCTGTGGTCTTTTTCAAAATCCGACACTTTCAAAATAACTGCCAATAAAACTTACAACATCAAAAACGGCGACGGAAACGTCATCGCCCAAGTTTCAGGTGATTCCACCACCAAAGTGGAATATGACGACAACGGCAACCTGAAAGTGTCCGGTTCCATTGCTTCCACTTCGGTCTCGGACAAAGTTTTGTTTGACGCGGCCGACAGCGACAACTCCTCGCTCATTTTCGATGTCAATCGGCCCGGGGACTCGTACGATCATTACAGGGGGAAGATCGAAGTGAATTATTATCACGGAGACGATATTTACGGCGGCAATTCCAATACGGTCACCCAGCTTTGGGTCATCAACAAACTTCCACTCGAGCAATATGTCTGGGGAATGGGAGAAACGACCGGCACCGGAGACCCTGACCATGTGCGGGTGATGACGACTATTTTCCGAACGTACGGAGACTGGTATATCGAGAATGCCACGAAATACAAGCCCCTGGGATTCAAGATCCGGAGCGATTCCGGTTCCCAAATATACGGCGGATACGACTGGGAAAAGGATCATCCGAAAATCAAAGAAGCGGCCGATGATACCCGCGGGAAAATCATCAAATACAAAGGAGAGGTGGCGCTCACTCCCTATTGTTCTTATACGGACGGAAAGACAAGAGACTATCCCGGCCATGATTATCCCTATCTCAAATCGGTGAAAGACCATAAGGCTGGAACCAAAAAAGGCCTCAAACCCGGTGACGGAGGGAACCATATGTGGGGGCTTTCCGCGAACGGCGCGCTCGGATTCGCGAAAGATGGCAAAGCGTGGGACTGGATTTTGAAATATTATTATACCGGAGTGGATATAAGCAGCTTATGAATCCCGTTAGACAGATTATGTTTATGGGATTCATTATATGGATACAAAAGTAAAAGTTTATTAAATGTCTGACGGGATGAAAAAGTCAAAAATAATTTTACTGATCGTTTTTGTGGTCGCCGCCTTGGTTATTGCTTATTTTGCCTATGGCGTGGTCAAAAACCGCTATCTCGGCGGGGGTGGAAATAACCTCGAAATAAAGAACGACGGAACGCAAAATCAAACAGGTAGTCAATCCGGCGACAATCAAGAAAACACAACTCCCGATATCAATGATACCGCTCCGGGAGACGGCCGGCCAAATATCCAAAACGCGGATTGCGACAACAATTGCGCGAACTTCAAAGAGAGTCCCGACAATCTGAAATACTGCCAAGAAGCCTGCGGAGACAGGCCGGTGACTAAAAAAGATTCGGAAACCCAATGCGAAAATCTCGCGGGCCTCGACAAAGACTCCTGCTGGCGAGATCTCGCGGTTTCAAAATTGGACAGCGACCTGTGCGACAAGATCGGCGATGCCAAGCTCAAAAAAGTCTGCAAAAGCCGAGTGGCGGAAGAAATTTTGAATTAGAAAAAAACTCCGGATCAAGCTCCCCCGCCGGGCATCTGAAAACAAAACTGCCGCCGCTTTGGCGGTTTATTTTTTTTCAGATATTGGTTTTTTTATCAGATAAACAATAAAAGCGATGTTTAATATCGGCCAGATAAAAA
>JAVHPA010000055.1:0-3591 GCA_036170345.1 Candidatus Moraniibacteriota bacterium | reverse complement strand
TTTACTTCAATTTCTTTTTTTTCTTCCTCTGGTTCTTCTTCCGCTATAAACTGGCCAAGTTCTTTCATCTTCAGCTTTGAAAGGCGGAATCCTTTTTCTCGCAAGTAGTATAATTTCGAACGTCGAACTCTGGCCCTTTTCACGACTTCAATTTTCGAGATAGCGGGAGAATACAAGGGAATAGTGATCTCAACGCCCGTGCCGAAAGAGACCCTTCTTACGGCAATCATCGGCGAAGAGCTTTGTTTTCCTTTTATGCTGACGATAATACCCTCAAAGATCTGAACTCTCTCCTTGTCACCTTCCTTTATTTTGCGATGAATTTTGACAATATCGCCGCTTTTGAGATCGGGATACTTTTTTGATTGCCTGACTTTTTGGTTGTACTGGTATATTTTTTCCATAATAAAAAATGACTTTTTAAAGCTATATTATCATATAATTAATAACGTATTCCGTCAATTGCCTGATAAGAAAAAGAGCCTCCTTTTCAAAATACCAGCTTTTTTGCGATTTTGGCTTATGTTTTTTGTGAAACATCTTCTAGATTTGTGAAACATTCCTCTTAAGCCGTAAATAATGAGCCAAGAAGAAAGTTTTTCTTCCTTCTGCCACTACTAAAATTTTTTGAATAACGATTTTTATGCTTTATATAAGCTAATTTCCCCCTTTTTATTTGTCAAGAGGCAAATGCCTCTGCCCTTGACTTCGGATGTTTATGATGCTATACTGGTTCGTTAAGTTCTGAAAAGGGCTTTTTAGTTTGCTTGAAGTAAGAACTTAGCCTCTGCACTATGCCGAGGCGGCAAGTGCAGGGCAAGCATTAACAATTAAACTAAACTGATGCGTATTTTGGCAAGCGCGATTCTTATCAGCTTGGCCTTAAACATTCCTTTGAGCGGTAAGGCTAACGCTGCAGAGACTGTCAACCAAAATACCAAACAAATATCAAAAAATAATGAAAACAACCAGACCGAAAACCAGGTGCCGGAGCCTATATCTGATGGAATCGCTTCCGTCAATGATAACTTTATCATGGCTATATATTTCCCACATACAGCAGTAGATTTGATAACCATCGGAAAATATCAGCCAAAAAACATGAGTTCGCTTCCTTACGGAAGCTTTGTCGTCAATGCCAGCGCTTATACGGCCACGGCTGACGAGTGCGGAAAGAGCGACGGAATCACCGCAAGCGGCAAACGAGTCCAGGCGAACCGGACGCTCGCTTGCCCCAAGCAGTATAAGTTCGGCACCAAGATCGAAATTGATGGGATGGGAACTTATGTCTGCGAGGACCGCGGCGGAGCTATCAAAATAAACCACTTCGATATCTATATGCAAACAAAAAAACAAGCTTTCGCTTTCGGTCGAAGAAATCTGATTGCGAGTATTGTGGAATAAAGAAAGCGCTCCCGCTAAGCGGGAGCGCTTTTGTTTCGGGATCATTTTATAATCTTATCCACAATTCCATAAGCCTTGGCTTCTTCGGCA
This sequence comes from Candidatus Moraniibacteriota bacterium, assembly GCA_036170345.1. Classification (GTDB taxonomy): domain Bacteria; phylum Patescibacteriota; class Minisyncoccia; order Moranbacterales; family UBA11712; genus Fen-1326. The sequence continues at coordinate 2,097 of JAVHPA010000055.1, read as the reverse complement.
TTCATAAAATAGTCGCGCTCGGTGTCCTCCTGCACCTTTTTTATTTTCTGGCCGGTATGTTTGGCCAAAATTTCATTGAGCCTTTCCTTCATTTTCACGATATGTTTGGCGTGAATGGCCACATCCGTCGCTTGTCCGCTGGCTCCACCCATTACCTGATGGATAAGAATCTCGCTATTGGGAAGACAAAAGCGCTTGCCCTTTTTTCCGGCCGCCAAAAGAAGCGCCCCGCCGGAAGCGGCCAGTCCGATGCAGATTGTGGAAACGTCCGCTTTGACATATTGCATAGTGTCATAAATCGCCAAGGCCGAGCTGACCTGCCCGCCGGGAGAATTTACATAAATTTTGATATCTTCCTTGCCGTTTTGGCTGTCCAGAAAAAGCAGTTGGGCAATTACCGAATTAGCGACGATATCGTCAATCGCCCCGCCGAGAAAAATTATTCTTTCTTTCAAGAGCCGGGAATAAATATCATAGGCCCGCTCTCCATAGGCGGTTTTTTCAATGACGGTGGGGATAAGGATCTGGTTTTGCAACATAAATTTTTTGATTAGCTCTAAAGCTAAGCTTTAGCAGCGGCGAAAGCTTAGCTTTAGAATTATAAGCTTTCCAATAATTGAAACACCTTCTCATTGAGCAGTACGCCCTTGGTGTAATTATACAGCCTTTCCATATCGATATTTTTCTCCAAGCTGCCCATATTCTTATAGTACGCTATAACCTTGTTCATTTCTTCCTCAATTTCCTTGCTTTCAACCTTGATGTTCTCTGTTTCGGCAATTTCACGGAGCACCAAAGCTGCTTTTACTCTCTTCTCGGCCGGTTCCTGCCAATCTTTCCGGAGATCAACTTTTGATTTTTTGAGGTTAGTTAGATAGACCTCCATTGCCATTCCCATTTGGGCAATGTTTTGTTCGAACTCAGCCATCATTTTGTCCATTTCTCCTTCCAGCAGTATGTCCGGAATTTCCATTTGGCTGCCTTTGACAATCTCTTCAATTGCCTCCGTTCGCCATTTTTCCTGATTTTTTTTCTCTTTCTCCATTTCCATTCCTTCTTTTAGATTCGTCTTTAATTTTTCCAAATTTTCAAATTTCCCAAGGCTTTTAGCAAACTCATCGTCTATCTTGGGCAGTTCCTTCTGTTGAACCAGACTAATTCTAACTTTGAAAGTGGCGGGCTGGCCGGCCAATTCTTTTTTATGATAATCGGCCGGGAAGGAAAGCTCGAAAGTTTTTTCTTCCCCTTCTTTCATGCCAACCAGCTTGTCTTCGAAACCGGGAATAAAATAATTTTCCCCGATTGTAAGCGGATGATTTTTGCTGACTCCGCCTTCAATGGTCTTTCCTTCAATTTTAGCTTCAAAATCAATTTCCACCCGATCGCCAATTTGCGCAGGGCGATTCACTGTAATGAGTTTCGCCCGGCTGCGAGCCAGATTATCAAGCTCCGAACTGACTTCTTTTTCCGAGACCTCGACTTTTTTTCCTTTTTTGATGTTCTTCACGTCTTTGCGATGATTTCCCAGGGTTATTTCCGGCATAATGCTGACCACAGCCTTAAATTCCAGATTGTTTCCCAACGCGATTTTGGTGATGGTTATTTTCGGCTCGCCGATTGCTTTTATCTTGTTTTTTATAATCGAGTCTGTATAGCTTTTTTTTACGGCTTTCTCGGCGCCGTGGGCCAGTACTTTTTCGGATCCCACTTTCAGCTCGACAATGTTTCGAGGCGCTTTTCCGGGACGGAATCCGTCAATCTTTATTTCTCGGGACAGTTCTTCCGCCGCCATATCCAAAAACTTTTCAAGCTCTGGAGCCGGAACAGAAAGCAGGATCTCAATCTGTGATTTTGGAAGTTTCTTGATTTCCATTATTTCTTGAATTTTTCCTTGTATAGCTCAATGCTTTTCTTTATTGCTTCAAACGCTTTATCTTTGCCTTCAACGCCGTCAACAGTAACAGCTTTCTCCTCAATCGATTTATAAGTTTCAAAGAAGTGCTTAAATTCTTTCAGGGTGTACGGATTAATATCAGCCAGGTCTTTAACATTTTCCCAGCGCGGATCTTTGACGGGAACGGCAATTATTTTATCATC
>JAVHPA010000054.1:0-16172 GCA_036170345.1 Candidatus Moraniibacteriota bacterium | reverse complement strand
ATGGCAAGCTTGGCTTTCGGCGAAATGACCGCCAGGATTTTTTTTATACTTTCGATGGTCACATTGGCCGGGACATATTGTTCTTTGCAATGAGGACAAAGCCGGCGGACCAGTCTTTGAGCGATAAGAGCGTTGATGGCGGCGGGGACAAGAGAGGGTTTGATTCCCATATCAATGAGACGGGGAATTGTTTCAACGGCGCTGTTCGTGTGAAGAGTGGAAAGGACCAGATGGCCGGTGAGAGAAGAATGGACGGCGATGCTGGCTGTTTCGTCGTCCCGGATTTCCCCGATCAAGATCACGTCCGGATCCTGACGGACGATTGAGCGCAAAGCGTTGGCGAAAGTATAGCCGCGGGATTTGGAAACCTGGGTCTGGGAAATGCCCTTTATCTTGTATTCAACCGGATCCTCAACGGTAATAATTTTTACTTCCGAAGTGTTGAGCTGGCTAATGATGGCGTAAAGCGTCGTTGTTTTTCCCGATCCGGTCGGTCCGGTGTTGAGAATCATCCCATTCGGCTTTTTCATTTCTTCGCGCAACTTGTCATAAGCCAGTCCCTTGAGGCCCAAATCATCAAACCGAAGAGCGACTGTCTGCTGGTTGAGAAGCCGCATAACGATATTTTCGCCAAAATTACCGGGAAGGATCGAAACGCGGATGTCAACGTCATTGTTGTCGATGGTAATGGAGAAATGTCCGTCTTGGGCAATGTCTCGGATGTTTATTTTCATTCCGGAAAGGACTTTTACCCGCGACAAAATATAGTGGTAAACTTGATTCGGAAGAACGGTGATATTTTGCAAAATTCCGTCCAGGCGATACCGAAGGCGGATGCCGTCCTGCTGGGGCTCGAAATGAATATCGCTGGCCTCCATCTTGACCGCGCCGGCCAGGACAATGTTGATAACTTCGGTGGTTGGAATTTCATTAATTCTTTTTTTAAGATCAATGACGTCTTTCAGATTTTTTTCAAATTCTTCAAGGTCTTTTCCGGAAAGAGTGAGCTGCATATCCTCCAGATTATCAACCAGGGCGATATGCTTGTATTTTTCAATGGTTTTATTGAGTCCGGACTTGGAGCAGATGAAAAGTTTGATCTTAAAGCCCTCTTCCTGCTGAAGTTTTTCCAGGAATCCTTTTAGCCCGGCGTTTTGGATGTTGGCGATAGCCAGGCTCGCGTTGTTTCCGGATTTCTGGATGCAGACTATTTCATATTTTTCGGCGTCATCTTTTTTGATCGTTCCCAGCGTCTCCGGATCGACCGGAAAAATATTAAGATCGATGTAGGGCAATCTCAAAACGGAGGCGATCGTTGCCGCTTGTTGCTCCTCCGACACGTGCTTCATTTTGGAGAGCACTTGTCGAACTTCTTCTTCGTGAGCGCCGTGAATTTCGTTGATATTTTTGTTTTCGTTTGGCATAGCTATATTTTATTTCATCCACCCCAAAAACACAAACTAGATATTCTTTCCATAAACTGGTAAAATCAGTAAAAAGAATGGAAAAAAAGATCCTAAAATTTCCCAAAGGTTTTCTCTGGGGCGCGGCGACATCGGCCCATCAGGTTGAAGGTGAAAATGAAAATGATTGGAGCAAATGGGAAAAAGAAAACGCTGAAAGATTAGCTAAAGAAGCGGAGGCGAAATGGCAGGCAAGAAAGACCGGGCAACCATCAAGCAAATTTCCGGGAATGTTTGACCAGAAAAATTATATCTCGGGCCGAGCTTGTGACCACTACAACCGTTATGAAAAGGATTTCGACATCGCGAAATCTTTGAATTTGAATGCGTTTCGCATTTCCATCGAATGGTCGCGGATTGAACCCGAAGAAGGGAAATTCAACGAGAAAGAAATTGAGCATTACAGGAAAGTCATCGAAGCCATCCGAGCGCGCAGTATGGAACCGTTTGTGACGCTGTGGCACTTTACGAGTCCGTTATGGATAGACAAAAAGGGGGGCTGGAAAAATAAGGAAACAATAGATTATTTTATTCGCTACGCTGAAAAAGTATCATCTGAATTCAAAGAAAAAATAAAATTTTGGATAACGTTTAACGAACCGACCACATATGCCGGTCATTCATATTTGTTTGGAGCATGGCCTCCACAGGAAAAAAGTTTACTTGCATGCAATCAAGTAATAAAGAATATTAATACTGCCCACAGAAAAGTTCACAGACTTATCCATGATAAATCTTCGGCGGAAAGCCATGTCGGAATAGTCTACAACCTGAAACATCATTCTCCCTATAACCCAAACAGTATTTTGGATAAATTATTAGCAAAAATAGATGAATATTTCCGTGACACAAAATATCTCAACCAAGTTATTAAGCATACCGACTTTATCGGATTAAACTACTATTTTCATGACCGACTACAATTTTCTTCGGGCGGCAGATTCTTCGGGATCGCGAATGTCAAAAATCCAGAAGACAGAGTATCTGATATGGGATCAAATATCGATCCCGAGGGAATTTATTGTGTCCTGTTAAGACTCAAGAAATATAATTTGCCGATTTACATAACCGAAAACGGCTTAGCCGACGCCAAAGATGAAAAACGGGCCAAATTTATCAGAGACCATCTTTTCTGGATCCATAAAGCCATTCAGGAAGGCGTGGATGTATGCGGATATCTCTACTGGTCACTTCTCGATAATTTTGAATGGGACAAAGGCTTTTGGCCGCGGTTTGGATTAGTGGAAATGGATTACAAAACAATGGAGCGCAAAATCCGCCCGAGCGCATATGAATATGCTAAAATATGTAAAGAAAATAAAATCACCCCGTGAAATCCCGCTTTGCGGGAATTTCTCCGGGCGAAATTATTTCACAGGGTAAATGACTTGGATAATTTTTGCCATTTCCGGATACGCGCTTTTGGCGGTTGAATCCGTTATCAGCAAATATCTTCTGGCCGGCCGGATGAAAGGCTGGCGCCTTTATACTTTCTACGTTGGTCTTTTTTCTATTTTTACTCTTGTCCTGTCTCCCTTTGGCCTCAAGTGGGGAGGAGTTATTCCGTTTCTCATCACCTTTTTTTCCGGAATAATTTTCTATATTTCTCTAGGATTTCTCTTTAGCGCTTTGCTCAAATCATCAACCGAAAGAGTTTACACCCTTCAGGGAGCCAGTATAACAATGCTGACCCTTCTACTTTCCTTCCTGTTTCTTGGAGAGATCGCCCATCTTTCAAAAATAATCGCTATCGCCCTCCTTGTTGTCGGAGGCTTTTTTATCTCTTTCAAGTTCTATCGGAGCCGGTTTTTTTCCGGTTGGCAGAAAGTGATTATAGCCGCCCTGCTTTCTTCAGTTTCATTAATAATGCTCAAATATTCCTACGGCGGTCAGAATTTCATCGCCGGATATGTTTTCAACCGGATGGGAATTTTTTCCGGGGCGATTCTATCTCTCGCGATTCCCGCTTTTCGGAGAGAAATATTCAATAATTGGAAGAAAAAATCCGTGAGCCAAAATACTATCAATCTCATTGGAACCATAATCGCAAAGACGATAGCGGGAATAGCAATGCTCCTTATAAACTACGCAATATATCTCGGGAGTGTTTCCTTGGTGTGCGCTCTTGTTTCTGTCCAATATCTTCTCACCTTCGCTTTTGTTTTTGGTTTGTCCTTTTATTTCCGAAAAATATTTGTCCAGCACAGGACCTGGCAAAATATTTTCTCCAAGATCGCGGGAATAGCGCTGATCACCGCCGGCACGATATTGGTTTTTCTTTAGGAATAATTTATAAAAATGAGATTCAAAAAAACATTATTAGTGATACTCATAATCACCGCCGGTATTTTTTATCTCGTCCGCAAGCCTTCGGGGACCGTATCGAACGCCGAGGATATCCAGTGGGGCGTGGCCTTTTCCAAAATCTTCAGCGTTCAGATGGGACTTGATTGGAAAGAAAACTATCTGGCCGTTCTTGACGAGCTAAAACCCGCTGCCATTCGCCTTCCCATTTATTGGCAGGACATTGAGCCCGATCCGGGAAAATATGATTTTTCCGATTATGACTGGATGGTCGAGGAAGCGCGGAAGACAAACACAAAGCTGATTTTGGTGATCGGCCGCAAAGTTCCCCGCTGGCCGGAGTGCCACAGTCCTTTTTGGGCGGACAAACTTTCGGAAAATGAAAAACAGGAAAAGATACTCGAATATATTTCCGCATCGGTCGAAAAATATAAAAATATCGATAACCTTTACCTCTGGCAGGTGGACAACGAGCCATTTTTGCCGTTTGGAAGCTGCACGAAGTTTGATGTCAATTTTTTGGATCGGGAAATCGCGACCGTCCGAAATTTGGATCCGGATCACAAAATAATGGTTACAGACAGCGGAGAGCTTTCTATTTGGGTGCGGGCGGCCAAGCGCGCCGATATTTTCGGAACGACGATGTATCGCGTCATTTGGAAAAGTCCGGTAGGCTATTTCAAATATCCCCTCCCCCCAAGCTTTTTTTGGCTGAAAGCTAATATTGTCCATCTTCTCTATCCCGGCAAACCGATCGTTGTTTCCGAATTGCAGGCCGAACCCTGGGGGCCGAAACTGATCAACGATCTTTCGGTTGACGAGCAGATGAAATCAATGGATATCAACCAATTCCGTGAAAATATCGAATACGCGAAACAGGTCGGTTTTCCCGAAAACTATCTTTGGGGCGCCGAGTGGTGGTATTGGATGAAAGAAAAACAAAACCGCCCCGAATTCTGGGAGGCGGCGAAGGAGGTTATGGGAAGAGAATAAAACTGGCTGGTTGCATTAGACTGATTTTATTTTATCCAGCAATTCTTTTTCCGCTTCCAAAATATTTTTCTTCTCGAAAATTATTTGGAGATATCCGTTCTTAATTTCTCCGCCGCACGCCTTTTGGATTTTTTGGAGTGATTCGGATTCACCGTTTTTGACGAAGGCGATGCTCCGGTCGAGCGATTCGGAATAGAGGATGACAAAAAGCTTTCCGGCCGAGAAATTATCTTTTATTTTCTCCAAAATCAGGGGAAGCTGATCGGGTTTCGTCCGGCTTTGGACAAAATCTTCAATCGACACCATTGACCAGGCCAGTTTCAGATCTTCGTTCCAGTTGAGCCGCGCCATTACCCGGCCCCAAAGCTTCATAAAGGGGAAAGACTGGGTCTTGAAAAGCTCACGGATGATTTTTTGCTGGTCGGCGCCTTTTTCAATGAGCCAGGAAGCGGTCATAAAAGTTTGGGGATTGGTATGAGGGGATTGGAAATTGGAAGTGGCCGAAATCAGTCCGGCGAGGAGACACTGGGCGCTCCCGATATCCGTTTGTTTTTCCCAGAACGACTTGGCGAGTCCGGACAAAATATCGGCGATGGATGACGAGGTCATATTCACGAGGTTGATTTGGCCGTAATTTTCATTGGCGCTTGAAGCATCAATGTTCACTATCGGGACCTCAAAGAAGAGGTCGCTATTTTTATCTTTGATATCCCCTAGACATTCAAGGTTCGGGCATCCGAGAATAATAACCAGATCATATTTGAACTTGGCCGGTATAAAAGAAAAATCCCTCGGATCAATTGTGGCCTTTTCGGGAGTGATATATATGTCGAAAGAATCAATCTTATTTTCCGTGCGAAAGTCAGTTATCTTGTTTCGCGTGGTGTTGAAAGAAAGGACAAAATCCCGGGCGCCCCTGATTTCTTTTATCATATGCTCCGGTTGGGGGAGAAAACTCATTTTTCCGTTCCCATTCTCACTCTCCAGAACCGTGGGATTCTTGCCAAGATTTTTGAGAAGATGGGACAATCCCCAGCTCGCCGCAATCGCGTCGTCCGGGGCGTTTTTTTTCGTCAAAATCAAAATACTCTCGGCGGATTCAATTTGGTTTTTGATTTGATCTGGAATGGAAAGCATAATTTCAAAAGGGGTTAGTCAATCAAAATACCAAACGGTTCGGGAATCGTCAAACTTGCCAGCCTGCTGACTGGCTTGACAAAGGATCAATTGAATGCTATTATGCAATGTTTAATAAGAGCTTATCATTTTACCTTAATGATTCAGCGAATTTGGAGAATTGTATTAATTCCGTCGTTTGTGTTGTTTGCTATGGCGGCAGCGCCGGTATGTTTTGCGGAGACAGTCAATCAGTCCGCAACAGAGGCGGGGTTTCAGATGGACAATAGTGCATTATCCGGAATATCCAATCCCGATCAGCCAATCGTCGTCAATAATTCCGGAAACGGAATTGATAATGATTATCCCTGCCAAAAGATCCGCAATCCCAAAGTCTCGCGGATCAAAAACAAGAGCAAGGAAATAGACAATGACAACGCGAGGAAGATAAAAAACCGCAACCGGAATATAAATAATCCGGCGGCGGGAAATATTGTAAACCGCGACCAAAATATAAACAACCCGGAAACAGTGAATGTTGCAAACCGCGATCAGGGAATAGATAACCCGGAGGCTAAAAGTATCGTAAACAGCGACCAAAGTGTAAACAATTCGAAAGTTCAGAGTATTGAAAATCGCGATCAGCAGATCAAAAATAATACGCCGGGCATCTCGAATCCGGAAGCGCCGGGAATAGCGAATTCCGATGGATCCATCTCTAATCCCGACAACTTCATTGTTAACGGTTATCATTACATCAATAATCCGGATCATTTCGTCTTTAATTTCGATTGGGCCTTCCTCGGTGTTTATAACTGGAATATCTGGTATCAGCCCTTTTTCTCATTTCGTGAAACGCTGTTTTGAGGCGTAAAATAGCCCTATTTCAGATTGTTTCACAGAGCCTTGACAAAAGGCGTTTTTGGGAGTAAAATAGATAGTTATAAAATAAAAAAGAAAATTAAGGGGGGGTTCTCGGAATGTCGAGACAAGTATAGGTTTTTGTATTGGCATTAATTCTTGCAGGTCTGGCCGTTGGATGCGCTGAAATTCCAATTCCAGTGAATTTGTATGGTCAGCCGATGGTGCCATGCGCAGTTCAAAGATACACGCAGGTTCAGTGCCTCTGGTGTGGCGCGTGGTACACAACACCAGGCTGGATAATTTGTCCCGCCCGTCCTTGTGGATGTTGCCCCCCGAATTTTAGGTGGCTGCATATGAAGAGGGTCCTTTATTAGCAAGTTCCCTTTTTGCCAAAAGGATACTCGCTTAACTAAGCCGGTGTGCGTTTGCTCTGCAAATGACAGACGCCCCGGCTTTTTTTATTTCCCCCGCACCAATTCCATTCGCGTATTAAGTAAAACAAAAAACGAAAGCGAAACGGCTTCGCCTTGAGATTGTTGATATCAAAATTTAGTGGTTTGAATTGATGCGGGGCGAGTTTGCCAAAAATCAAATTTGTGCCACAATAAAATCAATGAAAAAGACTTTTATTACCAACAATTTCAGGAAAACCCGGAAACTGGGCGAGCTTCTGGCCAGCGAACTGCGAGGGGGAGAAATTGTTTGTCTTTCTGGCGAACTAGGGAGCGGGAAGACGACCTTTTCCCAAGGCGTATTAAAAGGACTGGGAGCGAAGGGGCCGTATACGAGCCCGACATTTGTTGTTATGAAACAATATCGCGTTATGCAGACCCCCCCTCCACCTCCCCCCCTTACTAAGGGGGGGAATAAAAAGGGGGGTGGAATTCAAAACATTTATCATTTTGATATATATCGCGTTGGAGTGAAAGATATTCTGGATCTGGGATGGGATGAGATTACCGCTAACAAAAGCAATATTATAATTGTGGAGTGGGCGGAGAGGATAAAAAGCATTATTCCAAAGAATGCGATTTGGATGAAGTTCGAGCATTTAGGAAAAAATAGAAGAAAAATATTTTTTTAATGACTAATTCCTAATTATTCTAATTGACCTAAGGAAATCCCAAATCTCAAAATCCAACTTTTCGACATTGGTATTTCTTTATTGGGATTTGTTTGGAGTAATTAGAAATTAGGTCAATTAGAAATTTTACTAAAAACTTGCTAGCAGCAAAATTATGAAGAAAAAGTTGATATTAATCGACGGCAATGCCATCATTCATCGCGCCTATCACGCTCTTCCTCCCCTCACGACCAAAAAAGGAGAGCTGGTGAACGCGGTTTACGGGTTCGCTTCGGTGCTTTTGAACGTGGTCAATAAATTTAAAGCCGACTATATCGTCGCCACGTTCGATTTGAAAGAGCCGACTTTTCGGCATAAGGAATTCAAAGACTACAAGGCCACGCGCGTCAAGGCGCCGGATGATTTGTACGAACAAATTCCCAGAATAAAAGAACTGGTCAAAGCTTTTAATATTCCGATCGCCGAAAAAGAAGGCTTTGAAGCGGATGACCTCATCGCCACTTTCGCGAGGCAAATCGAAAATCTTCACCCGGAGATTGAAAATATTATTGTGACCGGAGATCTGGACACTTTACAGCTGGTGAACGACAAGACAAAAGTTTTTGCCCTGCGGAGGGGCATGAGCGAGTCGGTTCTCTATGACGAAAAAGCTATCAAGGAACGCTATGGCCTGGCTCCGGATCAGATTATTGACTACAAGGGCTTGCGGGGAGATCCTTCCGACAACTTGCCGGGTGTGAAGGGCGTGGGTGAAAAGACGGCCACGGAACTGCTTAAAAAATATGGATCGGTCGAAGGAGTGTATAAAAACCTTCCTGAAATCAAAGAGGGAGTTCGCAAGAAGCTGGAAAAAGACCGGGTGCAGGCCTTTTTTAGCAAGAAACTGGCGAGGCTTGTTTATGATGTTCCCGTGAAATTTGATCTTGAAAAAAGCGCCTGGCAGGATTTTGATCGGGTCAAGGCGATCAACCTTATGCGTGAGCTGGAATTTTTTTCTCTTTTGCGGCGTCTTCCCGGATACGAAGAATATGAGAAAGAAAAAAACAGCGCCGACGAAGGGGGAAAAGCGCCCGGCGCCAAAAAAAAAGTCGAGTGGAAAAAGATAACTCCCGCGGAAGTTCCGGAAATGGCGGGAAATATTTCCTTCGCCGTTGACGGCGAAATTGGAGAATCTCCCAAGGGAATCGCTATCAGTCTTGATCCGCAGTCGGCTATTTATGTTCCCTTTTCCGGTTCAAATGTTCCGAAAAAAATAAAAGAGTTTCTGGAAGACAAAAATATTGCGAAAATCGGTTTTGATCTCAAAAGGGAGTGGCGGATTCTGGACAGAACGGGAATGAAATTGGAAGGAATGGCTTTTGACACGCAGCTCGCGGCTTATCTTCTCCGCTATGGGTCCAACTTGAGCTGGGAAGATCTGGTTTTCCAGGAGCTGGGGATAATCGTGGAAAAAAAAGAAAAAGGCGGCGGGCAAGGCGCCCTGATTTTTCAGGAAAGCGAAAAAGAAATCGAGAGACTGTGCTCGAGAGCCGCTCATAATTTCGCTCTTTCCCAAAAACTTCGGAAAAGACTGGAAGAGATCAGCCGGGAGCAATTCACCGAGGGTAAAAAATCAAATCTGAAGGATGTTTTTGAAAAACTGGAAATGCCGCTGGTCGAAATTCTTGCGGGAATGGAAAAGGACGGGATCAAGATCAATAAAACGATCCTGGAAGGAATTTCGGTCAAGCTCGACCGGCGGGTAAAAGTTCTCGAGCGGGAAATTCAAAAACTGGCCGGTTCGGAGTTCAATGTCAATTCTTCTGTCCAGCTGCGGGAGGTTCTTTTTGAAAAACTGGGAATTTCGACGAAAGATATCAAAAAAGGAAAAACGGGTTTTTCAACCGCTTCCGCGGAACTTCAGAAGATCAAACATCTTCACCCGGTCATCGAGAAAATTGAGGAATATAGGGAACTCTTCAAGCTGAAAACTACTTATCTCGATCCTCTGCCAAATCTGACGGACGAAAAATCCCGACTCCATACCACCCTGAACCAAGCGGTAACGGCGACGGGACGCCTTTCCTCGTCGGAACCGAATCTTCAGAACATCCCCATCCGGACGGAATTGGGTCAGATTATCCGGACGGCTTTCGAAGCCGAAAGCGGCTTTCGAATAGTCAGCTCCGATTATTCCCAAATCGAACTGCGGATCGCCGCCCATTTGAGCGGGGATGTCAAAATGATCACGACTTTTCTCAGCGGGGAGGACATTCATACCGCCACCGCCGCCCGGGTGAACAAATTGGATCTGGATAAAGTGACCGGAAAAATGCGCTCTTCCGCCAAAGCTCTCAATTTCGGAATAATTTATGGCATGAGCACTTTCGGATTTTCCCAAAGCGCCGGAGTTGACAATGAAGAGGCCCGGGAATTCATCCGGAAATATTTTGAAAATTATCCGCAAGTCGCCAGTTTTCTCGAGGAAGTGAAAATTGAGGTTCGCGAAAAAGGATATGTTGAAACCGAAATGGGAAGACGCCGCAATATTCCGGAAATAAACTCTTCTAACTTTCAATTGCGCGCGGCGGCCGAGCGTATGGCGGTGAATATGCCTATCCAGGGTCTTGCGGCCGATATCATCAAACTGGCGATGATCGAAGCGGATAAGCTTATCCGGGAAAAATATCCGGCATCGAGAATGATCCTTCAAATTCATGACGAACTTCTCTTTGAAGTTCTCGAGCGGGACGCGGAAAAATTTGCCGAGGATTTAAAAGAAGTTATGGAAAATATTTACCAGCTTTCCGTACCATTGATAGTTGATGTCAAGGTTGGAGATAATTGGGGAGAAGTGTAAAAAAGTTTAAAGCTTCCGCCAGAGGCGGATCAACCTTTGGCTGAAAAAATAAAATGAAAAGTGAAAAGTTTTGGAAAATTATTATTTTGCTAGCTCTTCTTTTTTGGTTTGGGTTTTTTATGGCCGAGAAAATTGATTTGTCGAATACCGATTTAGGCCGGCACCTCAAGAACGGCGAGGTTATCTCAAGCGAGGGCTTGAAGCTGGGGGAAGCCAACACGGTTTTGAGCAGTAACTTCTATTCCTATACTTATCCGGATTTTCCGTTTGTGAACCACCATTGGGTCAGCGGTGTGTTTTTCTATATAGTCCAGAAAGTAGTCGGTTTCTCAGGACTTTCGATTTTCTATATTTTTTTGAGTCTCCTGACTTTCATTATTTTCTTTCTTATTGCTTATCGCGAGGCGGACTTCACAACGGCAGCGGTGCTTTCGGCGTTCCTTATTCCGCTCATAGCCGAGCGGCGGGAGATTCGGCCGGAAATTTTTAGCTGTTTATTCCTGGCGGCATTTTTTTTGTTGCTTTGGCTCTGGAAAAAAGAAGAATTTTCTTGGCGCTGGTTGTGGCTCTTGCCGATCATGATGATTTTTTGGGTCAATGCCCATATTTATTTTTTTCTGGGATTTTTTTTGATCGGTGTATTTCTGTTTTCCGAATTTGTCAGAAGAAATTGGAAGGGCTTCAAGGAACTGGCCATAATCCTATTTTTTACCCTCGTTGCATCGCTGGCGAATCCCTTTGGCCTCAAAGGAGCGCTTCATCCGTTGTATGTTTATAAAAATTATGGATACGCGGTCGCGGAAGAAAAGTCGGTCTGGTTTGTGGAAAATTATGGAATCATAAATTCCAATTTTTTGCTGGCTAAAATTGCGGCGGGATTAATAATACTGACTCTTTTAATAGCGATTATAATAAATTGGAGAAAAATTTCACTGCCAAGCGCGCTGCTTGGGATATTCTTCGTTGTCATGGGCCTTGTACAAATAAGGAATTTCACTATGCTGGGTTTTTTTGCCCTGCCCGTTCTTGCCTCACAAAGCGGAAAAATATTTTCCATCAAAGCGGGGAAAGAAAAGGGGCTGGCGAAAGAAAGCGCCCTCACTTTGTTTTATATTTCCCTCGTTATTTTTGCGGCGGTAAACAGCTACCAGTTCCTTTCTCTTCACTGGAGTGAAAAGGGAATTGGGCTGGCGAATGGCAACCAGAAAGCGGCGGAATTCTTCCGGAAAGAAAATATCCCGGGGCCGTTTTTCAATAACTACGACATCGGCGGGTATCTGATCTACTATTTATATCCGGACCAAAAAGTTTTTGTGGACAACCGGCCCGAAGTTTATCCGAAAGATTTTCTTCAGAATGTGTACATTAAGATGCAGGAAGATGAGTCGGTGTGGAAAGAACAAAGTGAAAAATATAATTTTAACTCGATATTTTTCTCGTATCGGGATATCACTCCCTGGGGGCGGAACTTGATCAAATCGCGCCTCGAGGATACCAGCTGGGCGCTGGTATATAAGGACGATTATGCTATGATATTTCTGAAGAGAAATGAAGCCAATGGCGGCTTGATAAAAAAATTCGAGATAAAAAATACCAACTACTAACTATAAATCCGTGCCGGAGCTTCCTGAAGTCCAAACAATCATCTCTGATCTGAATAAAAAAATAAAAGACGATGTCATCGTCGATTTTTGGAGTGACTGGAAAAAATCGGTCAAGATGCCATTTGATAAATTCGAAAAGGAAATAAAAAATCGTAAAATCTTAAACGCAAAAAGGATTGGAAAAAATATACTTATCAATTTATCGGGCGGAAAAACAATTTATATCCACCTCAAGATGACAGGACACTTGTTGATAAAATCCAAAATCCAAAATTCCAAATCCCAAATAAATCCAAAATCAAAATTACAAAATTCAAAACAACACGATTATTTTAGTGATAAGGTCAATCAATATATTCACCATATATTTTATCTAAAATCCGGGCGGACGCTGGAGTTTTCGGATCTGCGGAAATTTGGAAAAATAATTTTATTTGATTTGGATAAAATCGGAGCAGCTAAAGAAATAAAAGACCTGGGGATTGATGCGATGAGCGAAAGTTTCACTTTTGAAAAATTAGGTGAAATTTTGGACGGGAAAAAAACAAAAATCAAATTGCTTCTCATGGACCAAGGCAAGATCGCGGGAATCGGCAACATATACGCGAGCGAAATTTTGTTCGAAGCCGGAATTTTACCCGGCCGGCCGGCAGATAAAATAGACAAAGAGGAGCGAAAAAAGCTTTATAAATCAATAAAAAAGGTTTTTAATAGGGCTGTTGAACTGCGCGGTACCTCTGACAGCGATTATCGGGATACCTCGGGCGCGCCGGGAAAATTCCAGGAAGTTCTGAAAGTATACCGGCGGACTGGGGAAAAATGCCAGCATTGTGGTACAATGGTGCAAAGAGAAAAAATCGGGCAAAGGGGGACTTTTTATTGCCCCAAGTGCCAGAAATAATTGATAAGAAACAATATATGCTCGACAAAATAAAGATGATGGAGAAAAAACAAAAAATTATATTAGGAATAATCGTCGTCTTGATTTTAGTGCTGGTTGCTGGATATCTTTCCGGCTGGTTCGGGAAGAGAAAAAGCAGTCCATTGGATCTTAATGCGACGAGAGGTGGAGCTGCGGGGGCACTGCTAAATTCCGGAAACGTCAGTCCCTTCTCAGGTCTGGCTTGCGATAATTGGAATCGCCGGCCGATGGCCGTTATGGAGGCAGCCGATCTTTCCGTTCGTCCGGACAGCGGTTTTTCCGATGCGGATCTGGTTCTTGAGATGCCGGCCATCACTGCCAGCATCACGAGGTTGATGCCGGTTTATGTTTGCAATGATCCTCCTGAAGTCGGATCAATTCGTTCGACCCGACATGATTACATAGCTCTTGCCTCGGGTTGGGACGCCATTCTCACCCATTGGGGCGGATCGCATTTTGCGGCGGATATCTTGAACAAAGGCGTTATCAATGATCTCGATCTCAACGGAAGCATGGGGAAGAAGATGCCCGAGTGCGGATTTAGAAAAGAGGGCATACCGGCCCCGGACAATGGTTTCGCTAAATTCCCTACTCTCCTGGACTGCGCAAAAAAAGCGGGATATGATATGACCGATAAATTTTCCGGCTATCCGCATCAAGCCGAGGCATCCGTGGATCAGCGTCCCAGCGGAGGACATCTGCGGATCGGTTTTGCTGGTCCTTACGCAGCTGAATACGACTATGACAAAGCCACGAACACGTATCTTCGCAGCTGGAATAAAGTGGCCGATATAGATGCCAACAATCAAAAAAGAAACGCGCCTAAAAACGTGGCGGTCGTAATCGCTTCGTCCGAACAAATAGAAGGCCAATATAACAACGTTCAGATCGGAGATCCGCAGTTTGATACGGTAACCGAGGGCGATGCCTATTATTATTTCAACGGACAGGAGATCAAAGGCCGCTGGAAGAAAGACAAGTCGTCCTGGAACACAAAACTTTTCATGTACGACAGTAATGGCCAGGAAGTGAAATTTGTCCCCGGCCAAATTTGGGTGGAAGTGCTCGAGCCGGGCCAGGCTTTGAAATGGGTGCCGCAACCCTAAGCCACGAAACGCGAAGCATGTAACATGTAACAAATATTTTTTTGAATCTTGTGTTACATGCTTCGCGTTACATGTTATATGATTATCTTTCTTTACGGCGAGGATGAATTTTTGTCGAGCAGAAAACTTGCCGAAATAAAACAAAAGTTTACTGAAAAAAACAATCCCGCCTGGGCGGGACTGTTTGATTTCGCGGATAAGGATTTTGACTTGGGGAGCATTGCTCTCGACGCAACTTCGGGCGGATTGTTTTCGGATAAAAAATTGATAATAATCAAGAATCTTCTGGCCGCCAAGAAAAGTCCGGGAAATGAAAACTTTGAAAATCTTTTGAAAAGAAAAAACAAAGGGGATTATAAAGATGTTATTCTGGTGTTTTGGGAAGGAAAGAAATTCGGAAAAGACAGCAAGATCTATAAGTTTCTTCAAAAAAACGCAAAGAAACAGGAATTTTCATATCTCTCGGGCGCGCGACTGACCGGCTGGATCGTGCAGGAAGTAAAAGAAAGAAGCGAAAATATGACAACAATCGGAAAAGAAGCGGCAGATAAGTTAGCCGTTTTCACGGAAGAAAACCCGTTTCTTTTAAGTAGTGAAATAGACAAGCTGATCGCTTACAAAGGCAAGGGCGAGGTCAAGAGCGAAGATGTTGACCTTTTGGTCAAAGCCAAAATAGACACGGATATTTTCAAAACGGTCGACGCTTTGGCCCGGAGGGACAAAAAAGAAGCTCTGCGGCTTCTGCATGGCCACCTGAACTCGGGCGATGATCCTTTTTATATTCTTTCCATGTTTTTTTACCAATTCCGCAATTTGGTGAAAATAAAACCGCTGGTCGAGAAAAATTATTCCCCCCAGGAAATTTCCGGAAAACTGAAGATGCATCCGTATGTCGCTCGAAAAAGTTTGGAGCAAGCGCGGAACTTTTCCGGGGAGAGCTTAAAAAATTTGTATCAGTGGCTCTGTGATATTGACTTTGAAACAAAAACTGGGAAAATAGATATTGGGTTGGCGCTAGATCAGTTTATCGCGGCGGTGTAAATATTATTGAAACTTTTTTATGAAAAAGAAGGCAAAAGTAAAAATATTTCCTTTTTCGAGGGAACACAGCAAAAAAGGTGAAATTATCGAAGCCATCAATTATTTTCTCGATGTGGAATCGCCAGGGTCTTACAAAGTTGATTCAAAGAGATTGATGGAATTAGTTAATAATCCTTTATTTGATTTGTATCTAATGGAAACTGAGGGGGAAATAATTGGAATGACCAGTCTTCATTATTTCAATTCACTGGCGAAGAAATCCGTTTGGATAGAGGATGTCGTAATTCACCCGAAACATCAGGGTAAGGGATTGGGAAAGAAAATTGTGAAGCATGTTGTTAGTGAAGCAAAGAAAAAAGGCGTAAAACATGTTGACTTAACCAGCAATCCAAAACGCGTTGTTGCGAATCATTTCTATAGGAAGCTCAAATTTGAACCGCGAGAGACGAATGTATATCGGCTGAAAGTGTAATGTATTTTCAAATTTCCAAAATAAAAAACAGCGCTAAGGCGCTGTTTTTCAATATGTAAGTCTATTTCCCAGTCTTGTTTATCATCTTCGCGAGGCGGGATTTTTTCCTGGCGGCAGTGTTCTTTTTGATGACTCCGATCTTAGCTGTTTTGTCGATGGCTTTTTGGGCGGCCACAAAATTTTCTTTCGCTTCGGCCTGATTTCCCGCTTTGGCCAGTTCTTGAACTTTTTTTACGGCTTCTCGAAAATTTTTCTTTTGTTTGATATTCTGCGTTCGCCTTTTTTCGGACGCTCGCATATATTTCTTGGCGGATTGCTTAATCGGCACGTTTGTTTCACTCAAGTGCAAAGTGCAAAGCTAAAA
>JAVHPA010000053.1:0-16400 GCA_036170345.1 Candidatus Moraniibacteriota bacterium | reverse complement strand
CAAAAATGAACTTGTCGAAAAAGTAATCCAAGCCGAAAAAAATTACGCCAAACGGCAGATAACGTGGTTTAAAAGGGATAAGAGAATCCAATGGCTGAAAAATTATCAGGATATAGAAAAGGAAATTAAAAACTATACGAAATAAAAAAATTGGGGGCTGATCAGCTTATCAGCCCCGTGATATTTTTTCCTATTTATTCATTACAGCCTGGTTACTCCGACCGGCAATCCGGACAAAGTTTTCCTCCGGCAACTTGCCTATCATTCGGTGGTTTTTCTTTAGTCCATCCGGCCTTTAAAAACTCCAGGCATCTGCATTTGACGCACATTGCAATAACTTTGTCTTTGTTTAACATGGCCTCTTTCCCCTTTTCAATAAATACCGGCAGTGATTCCCGCCGAACTATTTCCTATAATTTAAAGAACTTAAAAAAAATCCGCCCCCGTGGGCGGTTTTTCCGTCAAAATTTATTCAATATTATTTTGTACCCCGTATTTTTTGCCATTTTAATAATAATATTACAGTCGAAAAACCCTGTCAATACCATCGCTAATACTGCCTACAATTTGCTTTATACTAGCCCAAAAGAACCTTTTTGAGAAGCGCCATTCTGACATAGAGTCCGTTCTCCGCTTGCTGCATATAACGCGCCCGAGGATCGCTGTCAAACCATTCCGGAATTTCGCCGAAGGCCGGGTCGCGCGGGAGAGGATGCATCACAATCGCATCCTTTTTCAGCTTTTTCACAACTTCCTTGGTTATCGAACAATTGCTTCTAATGAAATCATAATCCACCTGAACCCCTTCAAGCCGCTCTTTTTGAACGCGAGTCATATAGCAGACATCAGCTTGATCCGCAACGTCGATCAATTTCTCGTATTCAGAAAATTTCACGCCTTTTGTGTTTAAATAATCTTTTATGTCGTCTTTCATTTTGAGAACCGAGGGAGAAACAAAGAAAAATTCGAGTTTTTCCGGATCCTGATATTTATTGAGGAGATACGCCAGCGAGCGGACTGTGCGCCCGTTCGCGAGATCCCCCGCGAAAACAATGTTTATTTTTTCGTCATGGATATTCTTCCTGAGTTCGTTTTCATAAAATCTTTTGATGGTATAAAGATCAAGAAGCGCTTGGGTTGGATGTTGGCCCGATCCGTCTCCCGCGTTAATGATCGAAACTCGGCGGCCGTTGGAATGCGCCGCTTCGTCGGCTTCTTTTGCCATTCCCATTTTATCCGAGCGCATCACGATCGCATCCACGCCATAGCCGCAAAACATAGTGATCGTATCTTTCACGGTTTCGCCCTTTACTACTGATGAAAACTGCCTGGCCGGCGGTATCGGCATTACCCGACCGCCCAAATTTTCTGCCGCCAGAAAAAAAGAGGACCAGGTCCGGGTGCTGGGTTCATAAAAAAGAAGGGCGATTCTTTTTTCGGACATTTCTTTTCGTGTCTTCTCGCACCATTCCCGGTCTTTTTCTGAAACATTCTTTCCGTCCAGATATTCGCACATCACCTGCATCCGATCCGCTTCGGAGAACAGGTCATCGAGAATTTTTTCGTTGAATTGCTGGGACTCCAGAATCGACTGGCCTTTGATATTTTCTATTTTTTTGATCATATATTTTTTTTATTAATAATACCTAAAAAAATCCCACCGCTCGGGTGGGAATCCGCTAAATATATTTGTAGACATTTTTTGCTCCAGCTCTTTTCATCATCTCTACTATTATATTAACCCCGAAAAATTATGTCAACACGGATTTTTTGCAAAATTTTAGGCCAGGAGCTTTACTGCCCCCTATCGGGCTGCCGAATTATTTGGGCACGACCCCACATGTGAACCAAACACTTCCTCGCAATGATCACAAATGAGGATTCCCTCTTTCATCAGCCTGTAGCCCGTTCTTTTAAATATGTCGCAACCCTTACCGATTGGATCACAATTTCTGCCCTCCAATCTGCAATCAACCGCGTCGCACGCTTCAATTCTGGCCATAACTGCCTCCTGTAAAAATATATCGTTAAATTTTTTTCTTTAATATTTCTAAGGCTGCCTTTGGCTGCGCCTTTCCCCTACTCTCTTTCATAACCTGTCCGAGCAAAAATTGCAAGGCGTTCTGCTTGCCTTTCCGGTAATCTTCAACCGGACCGGGATTATCTGCAATCGCTTTTTCCACGATTTTTTCAATCTCGGAATCGTCTTCGATCTGTCCCAAGTTCTTTTCGGCGATGATATGCTCCGGATCGGCGCCGGTTTTGACCATCTCCGCGAGCACCGCTTGCGCCGCGCTGGAATTTATCTTCCCTTGGACAATGATGCTCATAAGCTCGCCAAAGTTTTCCGGAGTCACTTTGAGGTCTTGAACGCCTGTTTTATCATCCAGATATTTTTTCAATTCTGAAATTATATAATTAGCAGCGAGTTTTGAGATCTTATCCCCTTTGGCGCCCGCCTGCAACGCTTTCTGCGTAGCGGATACGGGCAGGCAAAGCTCGCACCCTTCGCTCACCGATTCTTCAAAAAATTCAGCGAGTTTTTTATCGCCAACAAGAATTTCGGCGTCAGGTTCGGGCAATTTATATTCATTTTGGAATCTTTCGATCTTTTGCGCCGGGAGTTCAGGAATCTCACTCTTTATCTTTGCAACATAATCATCGCTGATCTCAAGCGGCGGCAAATCCGGCTCTGGAAAATAGCGATAATCGTGGGCCGACTCTTTTTCCCGCTGCGAGTAGGTTCGCATCTTGCTTTCGTCCCAACCCCGCGTTTCCTGGATGACTTTCTCGCCTTTTTCCAAAGCAACTTCTTGTCTTTTGAGCTCATATTCGATCGCTTTCTCGACCGACCGGAAGGAATTCAGATTTTTCACTTCCACTTTTGTTCCAAGTTCGCTCTCTTTGTTTTTCGCGATTGAAATATTGGCTTCGCACCTCATCTGCCCCTTTTCCATGTCCGCGTCTGAAATCCCAAGATAACGAAGAATCAACTGCAATTCTTCGCAAAACTTTTTCGCATCTTCCCCGCTTTCAATATCCGGTTCAGTCACAAGCTCCATGAGCGGCACTCCCGAACGGTTGAAATCGACAAGGCTGAAATCCGTTCCTTTTTGATGGATCAACTTTCCCGTGTCCTCTTCGAGATGAATGCGGGTGATGCCTATCTTTTTTCCGTTTATTTCCAAAGATCCGCCCAGGCACAGCGGCTGGTCATATTGGGAGATCTGGTATCCTTTCGGAAGATCCGGATAAAAATAATTTTTGCGGTCAAACTTGGAAATCTTGGCAATCCCGCAACTGAGCGCCAGTCCCGCCTTGATTACATATTCAATGGCTTTTTCATTCGCCACCGGCAAAGCGCCAGGCTGTCCCGTGCAGACCGGACAAATATTGCTATTCGGAACCCGATCAAGCCCCAGTTCATTTTTGCACGCGCAAAACATTTTGGAATCGGTTTTGAGTTCCACATGCACTTCCATACCGATTGTTGGCTTGTATTTCATCTTAATAATCTTGATATTTTATGCCAGATTAATTGGCCTACATCAACTCTACTTATCAAATTTCCATTCTCCATACACTCAATCAAAGAAATATGCGGCAAAGTTCGAGCAATTTCAATGTAAACTTTTTCCGCGTCCTTCAAATGTTTCAGATCTCTCTCATGAATATCTGCTCTCTTGTTTTTCAAATATATTTTCTTTCTTTTTTGTAATGCCAGTTTTTGCGCAATACTAGCCTCAACATGAAGTATCAGATTTATATCAGGCTTGGGAATTTCAAATATTTTATATTCCAACTTATGTAACCACTGAAAGTATTTTTTTCGTCCCGAACTTTTGCTAAGTTTCCCCCCTTGATGACCCATATTTGCGGCCGTATACCGATTGGCTATAACAATTTTTCCTGCGCGAAGCCATTTTCTTATCTGATTACTGGCCGCATACCTGTCACAGGAAAAGAAAATCGACGCACGGTAAGGACCAACTTCCTCTGCCGTGCCAAATTCACCGTTGAGATATTCTTCCACGAGAGCCGCTGACTTTTGACCGTATTGCGGAAAATCTATTTCTTCAACTTTATGGCCTCCCGTCTTCAATCTTTTTATCAGTAATTTGGTTTGCGTGGTTTTTCCGCTTCCATCTATTCCGTCGAGAACAATGAATAATCCTCTTTTCCTTTTCATAAAATTATACTTGTTTTTCTCTTCCTTCTGTCGTTACTCTTCCTCCCTGCCATTGCCCGCGATACTGGCTACCCTCTCCGAGAACTTCGTGGAATGTAATATGCACCACTCGCGCTCCCATATCCACTTTGATGTTCGATTTTCCAAGATTGCAAAGCCCAAAAGTGAGTTCCCCCTTATACCCTGTGTTGACTATTCCGTTGAACAAAGCCAGTCCTGATCGAAACAAAGTCGTCCGCGGAAAAATTATTCCGGCAACATCAATGGGAAGATTCACTTTCTCGATCGTTTTGATGAGATAATATTTTCCCGGCTCAAAAATATAAGAAGTAACTTTTTCCGAATCATATTTCGCCACCAGGGTCGATTTTGGTGTTTCTCTCTCCTCAAGGCCAAGATACCCATATCCTTCCAGTTCAAAAACTTCCCCCATTCGAAGATCAAACCCTGACCCTTCTGGATTTTCAAGTTCCCGCTCTGACAAATTCTCGACGAGTTTCTTTTCTTTGACTAGTTCGAGTAGATCTTTAATTCCAAGTAACATACAATTTATTTCCTAATTATAAATTTATTCGTATATTCGTACTTGATTCGTAATTCGTAGAGAAATCATTCACTCGGAATTCTTCGGCGAGATGTATCGTCTTGAAGAAATCCTTCAAACCATTTCTTGTCAACTTCAGACAGCCGAACCTGCCGGATCCTCACATTGGCGCCTTCGGCCACTTCCTGCCAGTGCTTGTCACGCTGGGCATCTTTCGAATCGTATCCAAATTCATAAACTATTTCGCGGATTCCCGCCCGCACTAAAAGTTTTGTACAGACATAACACGGAAAAAGCGTGAAATACGCAGTCGCGCCCTCGATGCTGATTCCGGTTCGGGCCGCGAGAGCGATGGCGTTGGCTTCCGCGTGGATGCTGCGGCAAAAATCGTATTTCCCTGCGTCCGGCGCCTTGATGCTCCGACGGTAACATACTCCTTCATCTGAACAATGCGGCACACCCGGCATGGAACCATTATACCCGGTGGAAAGAACCTGTTTGTCTCGGATTATGACGCATCCTGTCGGGCGGGATATGCACGTTGACCGTGAAGCAGCCAGTTTGGCCAGAGCCATGAAATACGCGTCCCAAGAGGGGCGTTTGAATGCTGGAGGCATAAAAATTTGTTTTTAGTTTAAAAAGTTTACCCCGTTAGAAATCTGGTAAACTATATGATATATTTAGTCCCCGTAATAAAATTCGACTTATTCGCCTACCTCAAAGATGAGTGAGTGATTTCTAATGGGGGCACCCTAATTATAGCGAGCTCTCAAAAAAAAGGCAAAATCCTATTCCACCTTCGCGAACACCACCACTTGCGCCTTGTCTTTGCGTTTTTTGGCGCATTTGGGGCAAGTTGCATACCAAAAAATGAATTCCTGGGGTTTGGCGCCTTTTTCTTCGCACCATTTTTTGGTTTCGCCGATCCATTTCCGCATATCGCCATAATGTCCCTCGAACAGGCGGGTCAGAAATTTTCCGCTCACGACTTCCGTCTCAAACCTTTTAGCGTTTCGCGAAATCGGGATCAAAAGGTCCGCTCCCCAAAGCGTGTCGTTCCTTGTGAGCACCATTTGTTCCGCAAAGAGTCCGCTCTCTTTCACTCTTTCAAGGCCTTTCACGATTTTTTGTCCCAAATTCAAAGGCACATGCAAAAATGCCGCGTAGTGATCTTTGAAAAACGGTTTATCGCGCCAAACTATTTCTTTTTTGTCCCACTCGGCAAGAGAGAGATATTTACAACACTGATTTCTCGTTTTCATTATTGAATTTTTAATTTCCACCAGCCGATCTTTTTATGTTCTTCGTTTTCTTCAATTACTTCTCCTTTGATATATCCTTCAGAAAATGCTCACGCAATGTGTTGCCATGTCCCACCGCTTAATTCTCGACGCCGAATATCACAAAGAGATAATTTCCAAGACAGATAATGTCCGATAGCGCATCCTCTCCTTATCCAATCGGCGATGATTTCCAATGTTGTTTTGTCCTTCGTCATAATTTTATAAAGATGATGAATAGGGCAAAGATTTGATATAATTTTCCATAAATTCCCAATCCGGCTGACCATTTTTTGAAGGAAGTTTTATCTTAGATTGCTTCATTCTATCTTGACTGCATTTGCGACCATAGTTATAGCGATATTTTTCTAAATTAAGAATCGTTGCTAAAAACAGCGCGCTATATTTGTTCATTTTAAATTTAGGAATAAGCTTTTCCACATGATCGCTTGCTGAAAAATTAAATGGTTGGTATGAACAATATCCCAATACAGCGCTATCAACAGTTAATATATTTCCATCTTCCGAGTAAAAATCATAAAATCCTCTCACGCCATTGTTTGTAGCTTGAGTGGTTACATATGGATATCTACCTTTCCCATATTCTTCAAGTTCCAGTAGAGGAGTTGTTTTGCTGCCGGTGATGGCAAAGAGTTTGTTTAATTGAAAAAAATTCCAAATATTCGTTTCTAATATTATTTTTTGATCAGTAAATGATCGACTGCTTACAAGATTAGAAATCTTGTTTGAAAATAAAAACGATGTATAACCTAAAAGAGTATCGATAAAAATATCCTTATTTAATTGAGATATGTCTGTTTCCATATATATTTCAGGACTCCATTCGTCCTCCGCCTTCACTATCTTATTGACACTCAAGCCAGCTTCGTTTTTACGATTAATATAATTTGTAATCCATTTTTTCTTTATGGCATTCCATCTCCCATAAGCATCGAGTCTTCCCTTGGTTTTTCTTTTGACAAAACCGTCATCTTTGCAATAGCCAAAATAAGTTTCCTTGTTTTCCGGATGCGGTTTGTGAGCCGTAAAAACCATGATGCAAGTTACGGAATTAGTGTCGGAATTAAAAAATAATTCGTCAGGCATCGACAATACCGCTTCGAGAGTATGTTTTTGCAGCAATTGTTTTTTTAGTTCATAGACTTTTCCTTTTATGGCTAAAGCTCTTTCCATCGGCACGATTGCAACACAAGTTCCTCCATCAACAAGACACTCCAAATTATTAATGATAAACTCTAGCTCATCCGTATCGCTCTTTTTATCAGATTTATAGGGCGGATTCAGAAAGCCAACTGTCGGTTTTTGCGCCTTGACCGCTCTCACCACATCATCATCAAAACAACTCCCGTTGATAATATTAGTTTTCCCGTCTTGATGAATATACATATTGGAAACCGCGAGCGCGAAGATGTGCGACTGATATTCCACACCGATAAGCTGGCTGGCCTTGATTCTTTTTATTTCCCCCTGGTCGCCTTTCGCGTCGTCTATCATCTTTTTCATCGCACTGATCAAAAAACCGCCCGTGCCCGTGCAGTTGTCATACGCAATCGTGTTTTTATTCACTTGCGCCAAATCAGAAAATAATTCCGTGATATGCGGGGGAGTCAAAACGATTCCGAGTCCCTTGTCGCTATTAGCATAGCGTAAAAATTCGACATACAACTGCCCCAGGACATCAAAATACTCGTGTGTTTTGATAAAAGAGTTTATATTTTCATCAATCTCATTAATGAGCTCTCTTAAGACTTTTTCTTTCGTTGAAAGCGAAATGTCGGTTTTTATAAAGCTGAATTGAATTTTCAAGTTATCTAATTTAGTTCCCGTGATATTCGCATTTTTTAATTCATTAATTACTGTTTGCACCAACGCATTAGCTAAATCTTGAGGCGTTCGATGCGATTTGTAAGAACTTTTGAAAGCCGGATTTTCCAACGCTATCAAAACGCAACTCAGCAATAATGCCCTGTCTCTTTCGGGTATTTTGTTTGAATGTAAATTTTCGTTTAGACGTTTAGCAAAATCCAATAGAGCGTTATAATCCTGCCTAAACTTCTCCGGACTTTTTAGATAGCCGTCCAAGTAATCCTGCGCAGTAAGAAGTTTATCTCCAAAAATCGGCGTGGCTTTCTTTTCATTTTTAAGCTGTAGAAAATGAGAAACTTTCAAATGCCCACTATCTTCGCCACTTACCGCTATAGCTAAAATATCGAATTCTCTAGACAGATAAGATGCGTAAAGCAAGACTCCGTCAACAGCGTAATCTGAAAATTTATTTCTGTCGGAACTTTCATGCTTAGAGATATTAGCTTTACATTCAATAACGACCAGTAAATTTGGATTATTTTTAAAAGTAACCAAAAATTCTGGTCGCCCTTTTCCATCCCCTTTTTTTGAAGCAGTTGTTAAAAGTTTGTCAATTTTAGGAATATCAGAGGCCTGTTCTTCTATTTCCACCAAATCTTTATATTGTTCAAAGTGAGAACGAACAATACGTTCCGTCTTTTTTTCGTTAACCATGTTCTTATTATAGCAATTTTATTCTAGAAACCCAAGATATTTTATGCGCTTTTTTTATAGACTTATAAACTTCACCGGCAATACTTTTTTGAACACTCCCGCGATCATGAACGAATCAGATTCATGAATATATATCGGCTGATGAAAAGCATTGGTCGAGTTGGGAAAGAGGCCAATGACACCGTTGCCAAGGCTCCGATAATGTTTGATCGTCGCCAAGCCGTTCACCACCGCTACCACGATCTTATTGTCATAGACAAAATCTGAATCTTTCTTTTCAAAAATAACATAGTCGCCGTCGTTGATGCCGTCTTTGTTCATCGAATCGCCCAATGTTTTCACGGCAAAGAGTTTCACTCCCGCGCTTGGCCGGACAAGGCTTTCTGAAATCTGAAGATAGCCGTCCATATTGTCCTCGGCAAAAGCGAGGGCATCCCCGGCCGAAGCCAGGCCATAAACCGGAACCTGAAAAACTCCCTCAAGGCCTTCGTTGAAATTTTCATTTTCGACCAAATAAAGCTTTCGGAAAATATCCCGTTTTATCAAATCTTTTTTTTCGAGCGACTCAACAACTTGCGCCACCCCTTTCACCCCTTTTTCTTTCACGCCTTTTTTTTGCAAATACTTATATACCCGGTAGGTCGTCGGGTTCCCCTGCCCGCCGTCGATCATCTCCCGAATAGTTTCGAGGATCAAATTTTGTTTTTCGGTAAGATTTTTTTCCATTTTATTTTGTTACAAGTTAAGTGATACATTATCACTATATCACTAATCAAATATCACCGTCAATATAGGTTATCCACAGTCGCTATTTCCGCCCGATATAAAGCAAATTCCTGCCCTTTTTTAGATCTATCTCTTTAAAGCCAGCGTCGCTAAAAAGCTCCTCTATCTCCCCTTTTCGAAATGCATGGTGATACCTCTCAAATATTTTTTCGCCAGCCTTGAATGGAATATAAAGATCTCCCCAATCCAATTTATCCTCAAGGTTCGACCTTTTTAGATTTTTAAGGTCGAACCTTAAATGGTATTTCCAAAATCTCTTTTGCCAAAGATTCCAAACCGAAACAATCAGCTTGCCTTTCGGTCGAAGAACGCGATATAATTCTTTCGCGATTTGCAATCGATAGTCTTTCGAGGGAAAGTGATGAAAAACCGCAATTGAAAAAATAACATCAAAATAATTATCCTCGAATGGCAGCTTCGAATGTTTCGGATCAATTTTCAGAAACTTTACCCTAGAGCTTAGCTCTTGGTTATTGTCTCTCGCAATATCAATAAGTTTTTGCGAAACATCAACACCGACATACTCTCCATAGTTATTTTGAAGAAATCCCGCCAGCCTCCCGTTCCCGCAGCCGAAATCCAATACCCGATAGCTTGGCTTAACTAAATCTTTCACAAACCCCAAATCCCGCCACATAAAAGCGCGGGTTTCGGAAAACTTACCAGCGATCAAATCGTAGCCGGTTTCAACATCTGATAATATTTTTTTAACCTGTGCATCTTTCATTCCTAACACCATGAAGCAATTATTCTCTATCATCATTAAAGAATCAATTCGAAGAAAAATCAAATCCCCGGAAATTTTTGACGAACTTAAAAAAGAAATTTGCGGGCGCTTCAAAACCACCACTCCCCGCAATGCCGACATTCGTGATTTTTACGAAAATCTAATTCAGGGTAAAAAAATAAAACGCAATCCGGCTTTTGAAAAAATTCTGAAAAGCAAGAACGTCCGCACGCTTTCCGGCGTGGCAGTCGTCGCCGTTCTCACCAAACAATATCCTTGCCGCGGGAAATGCCTCTACTGCCCTACTGAAAAAGAAATGCCCAAGAGCTATCTTTCCAACGAGCCGGCGGTGATGCGGGCAATCACCGTGAATTTTGATCCCTACAAACAAGTACAAAAACGCTTGCGAGCGCTTGAGATCAACGGGCACAATATCGACAAGATCGAGCTCATTGTTATGGGCGGGACATTTTCGGATCTCCCCAAAAAATACCAGTATTGGTTTATAAAAGAATGCTATCAAGCAGCAAATGATTATACTAAGACACGAAAAATAACGAGTAATAGAAATCTAGAAATACTTAAAAAGCAACTAGATGTTGAGCAAAAGCGCAACGAGAAAACCAAGCACCGAATCATTGGCCTCACTCTCGAAACCC
This sequence comes from Candidatus Moraniibacteriota bacterium, assembly GCA_036170345.1. Classification (GTDB taxonomy): domain Bacteria; phylum Patescibacteriota; class Minisyncoccia; order Moranbacterales; family UBA11712; genus Fen-1326. The sequence continues at coordinate 5,674 of JAVHPA010000053.1, read as the reverse complement.
GCCCCGACACGCTCGATGAAAAAGAAATAAATTTTTTTCGTGAGCTGGGAGCAACAAGAGTCGAGATCGGAGTGCAGAGCATTTTTGATGACGTTCTTAAAAAAAACCGCCGCGGGCATACGGTTGAGCAGACTAAAATTGCCACGAAACTGCTCAAAGACGCCGGTTTCAAAGTGAGCTATCACATGATGCCGGGACTTTTAGGCAGCAATTTCAAAAAAGATTTGCAGATGTTCAAGGAAATTTTCAGTAACCCGGATTTTCAGCCGGATCTTATTAAAATTTATCCCTGTGTTGTCACCAAAAATTCCGATTTATATAAATTGTGGAAATCCGGAAAATACAAAGCGCTCATGAACAGACAGATCGAGAAATTAATAACCGAGGTCAAGAAAATAATCCCGCCTTATGTTCGCGTTTCCCGACTAATTCGCGACATTCCCACCACTTCCATCGTCGCCGGTCCGAATATTTCGAACTTGCGGCAGATTATTCAAAATAAAGGCGTGAAATGCAACTGCATCCGCTGCCGGGAAGTGCGCGAAAATTGCACAGCTAAGGATAAAATCATATTGCGAAGAATCGACTATGATGCTTCCGGCGGAAAAGAAATATATCTCGAATATGTTTCGCCGGATCACAAAAAACTCTATTCTCTACTCCGATTAAGAATCACCCCTATTCAAGCCATCATTCGCGAAGTTCATACTTACGGAAAATTATTAAACCTCAAGTCCCATGACAAAAAATCCCCGCAACACGCGGGACTTGGTAAAAAACTTATCCTTGAAGCGGAAAAAATAGCCAAAAAAGAATTTTTATGCCAAAAAATTTCCGTCATCGCCGGAATTGGAGTGCGAGAATATTATCGGAAGTTGGGATACAAGCTGAAAAATACTTATATGGTAAAAATGATATAAATTTGCTAATTTTCGCTATATTTTATATAATATTTTACAAGTTACAAGTAGCACATTTTTTAAGAAGGGGGTGGTCATCAAAGACAATTTATTTTCCCGCGGAAAGAGAATCTGTCAATGAACGGGTAAACTTAGCCAGACGGATGGACCAACCCGACTTGGCGGAAATGAAACCGTTCACAAGGCGCAACTTCCCAAAGGAGGAATCGCCATGGCCACGAGGGCAAGTCCCGTGGAAGCAGTGCCTGCTTTAGTAGAGGCCATCCTGTCCTAACCGCAGGTTGAGGAACCAATCCTCAAAAAAAACGGGTAGCTCCTACGCGGTTCAACGGAGCGGCAGGATCGAAACCAGCAACCCCTTTCCCAAGTCCAAGCGCGGCAATTTTCACGAGACACCGTCTCACGCCCCGTTTGAACTTCTTTTTTTGCAAATAATTCACTACAACTAGTTGTAGTGAGAATATGAAACACTTTAGTATATTAAATTACTAAAGCAAAAAATATTAGAAAATAAAATACTATGATATATAGTAGTAAAAATATTTTACTTATTTTCCATTTTGGAAAATCTTCCTCACTACATCCGAAATATCCACTTCGTCAATCAAGATGTCATCGACAGGCAAATCTGAAGATAAGATGTTGCGCGCGACGTCTTTCGCTTTCTCGCGCGGAACGCGTAAAGTTATGCTGTTCGGTGTGAACTGATGCACTTCTCCGAATTTGCGAATATCTTCTTCCTTGACTCCTTCCCCTTCGAAAGTAATTTTGAGAACTTTGTACGGCGCGTATTTTTCAATTAAACTCGCCAAATCCCCGTCATAGCCAATCTTCCCCTCTTCAATAATGATCACCCGCTTGCAAAGCTCCTTCACATCTTCCATATAGTGTGAAGTAAGAATGATCGTCGTTTTGTTCTTCCGGTTATAATCTTTGATGAAATCTCGGATATTTTTTTGCGCGACGACATCGAGCCCAATCGTTGGTTCGTCTAAAAATAATACTTTTGGTTTGTGAAGAAGAGCCGCAACCAATTCGCATTTCATTCTTTGCCCCAAAGAAAGTTTTCGCACCTGCACATCAAGAATATCTTTGATATCCAAAAGATTCACGAGTTCATCCAGATTTTCTTTGAAATCCGCGTCTGACACCTCATAAATTTCTTTATTGAGAATGAAACTCTCCATCGCCGGCAGATCCCACCAGAGCTGATTTTTCTGCCCCATCACGAGCGCAAATTGCTTTTGATAGGCCGCTTCCCTTTTCCAGGGCACGTGTCCCAAGACTTTTGCTTCCCCGCTCGTCGGATACAAAATTCCCGAAAGCATTTTGAGCGTCGTCGTTTTCCCCGCTCCATTGGGCCCCAAAAATCCGACCAGTTCCCCTTCTTCTATGGAAAAATTAATCTCCTTCACGGCTTCTTTAAAGAGTTTCTCCCGCTTGAAAAGACTCTTCACTGACGCCCATAGTCCGGGTTGTTTTTTGTAGTATTCGTAGGTCTTGCTCAAATTTTTTACTTCTATGATCGGCATAAATTTATACAAACTAATTAAATACCTACTGATTCATACTTTCGGAGCCCAAACCTCCACACCACTTTTATAATAACATATAGCACGACCAGCCATAGAATCTCAATCGCAAGACCACGGAGACCTTCCATGAAGCTAATTTTTCCGAGATAAAGCTGGACGGGAATGTATATAGTGTAAACGAATGGCAGGAAGAAACTTACTTTCACGAAAAACACCGGCAACAGGCTGATCGGAAAAAAAGTTCCCGACATAAATTTTGAAAAAACTTTGAGAGAATAATAGGTTCCGTTTATTTCCATGGTCCAAAAAGCAATGAAACCAATGATGATTGATAAAAAAAGATTGATGAAATAAGTCGCGACAAGCATGCAAACCAAAAGGAGAATCGTCCCAAAATCCAACGAAAATACAAGGCTGTTTCTGAAAAAAGAAAATACAATGATGCCTTGGACCAGGACTATCAAAAAGGCGATTGTGATTCTCCCGGTCGCGACCGCCATAACATACCGGATATAACTTTGCGGCTTCACTAAGAGGCTTGAAAGCGTCCCGAGGTGAATATCGCGAGCCACGTTTTGTTCAAAGGAATATGTGGTTGTGAGAAATGAAAAAAACCAGGCGAAGACAACATAGCTGATCATCTCATGGGCGCTATAACCCTTGATAACATCAATATTTCTATAGACTATGGTCCAAATGACAGTGAGAGCTACCAGTTCCGCGATATTTCCAAAAGCATAGGCCGCTATGCTGGCCCGATAGGTAAACTGCCGCTGAACCTCATTTTTGATTATTATTGAGTATTTCTTCACCCCGTTAGAAATTCTAATATTTATAATATATCTGATATTCTCTCATTATCTAAATAACCCCGGATTTCTAACGGGGTAAATCATATCCCAACGCTTTCATATTTTTTAAGACCCATTTTCCAAACGACTTTTGTTGCAAGATATAAGACCGCTAACCACGCGATTTCGAAACCCAAGCCGACCAAACCCTGACGGATTGAAATTTTGCCAAGATAGAGCTGGGCGGGAAAATAGAAAGTGTATATAAATGGCAAGGCCAAACTGAAATTCAAAAAGGCAGCCGGCAAGATGTTGATGGGAAAATAGTTTCCCGACAAAAATTTTGCCAAAGTGTTTATTGAATAGAACACCCCGGCGTTGTCCACTGTCCAAAAAGAAATGAAGCCGATGAGGATTGAGAGGAATAATTTGATAAAATACCCAACCAATATCATTGCCAAAAGAATCAGCCACATGAAAATATTTTTTGATATTATGAAACTATTTCTGAAAAAAAATAACAAGAGTAAATTAAACAAAAAAGCCACGCCCAAAGTAAAGCTGGCTCTTCCGATAGAAAGGAAGATCAAATAATTGATATAATTGATTGGTTTCGAGATAAAATTTGATAGCTCCCCCTTCTGGATGTGATTTGAGATTATTTCTTCAAACTGAAAATTCGCCATGAGAAAGGAAATTAGCCAGCCAATGATAATATAGGTAATCATCTCCTTATAATTGTATCCGCCAATGTTGGAAGTCTTCTGAAAAATCGCCGTCCAAATAAGAATCTGAACGAGAATTTCAAAAATGTTCCCAATTCGATATGTGAATTGATTTGTTCGATACGTCAATTGCCTCTGCCATTCGTTTTTTATTACGGCGAGATATTTTTTCATTCTTTATCAAATTGAGCTAAATCGGATTTAGCTCAATCATACAATATAATTTATTCGTAGTTCATAGAGATTACTCGAAATTCATCTTCTTGTAAATCTTTCTTGTCACTTCGACATCCGCGTTGCAATAAGTGCAGATCTCTTTGTATTTTCCTTTTTTGTAATAAGTGAAAACTTCCGAACCGTCCATATTGGTTTTTGAAGTCGGAAGTCCCAAAGCCCGCGCCAATGAATCAAGGGAAACGTTCTTACCGTATCCCCACTGGTTCCATTCGTGCATGGCATCATAGATCGGTTCGCTGCGATAGCGGGCAAAGGATAGGCGCACTTTGGTTTTCGGTTTCACGCCGTGAATGATGGAGCGCTGGATAATATATTTCATATCAAAATCCATAATGTTGAATCCGATAAAAAGATCCACCTCCTTGGCCGCTTCCCAGAAATTTTCCAGCATTTTTTTCTCATCTTCGTCGCAGATGCAGTGCACCATATCATCGTTGATCGCATATGAAATGCAGAAAATCCGTCCGAAAGTTCCGTCCAGTCCTGTTTCGCCCAAAAACTGCTCAAAACTCTTGGTATATTTCTCGCCGTTTCTTCTCTTTTTTTTCTTTCGATATTCATGGATTTCCATCAGCGCTTCATGCACGTGTTTAGGCGCGGGAAGAGTCTCGATGTCGAGAACCATTTTCTTTTTGGGGCCATTGTCGTAGTAGTTGCTCATAATTATTTTTACCCTGTTAAATGCCGCAAAGTGGCAATTTCGCAGAGCGAAATTATTTAACAGGGTGAATTTACATTTTCTCCGGCGCGCTGATTCCCATCAGCCGCAAAACTTCCGCCAAAACGATTTGCACCGCTTTGACCAATTCCAAGCGCGCGGCCGTTAGTTCCAAATTACTTTCGTCAATCACTCGGCATTCAGCATAAAAGGAATGAAATTTATCCGCGAGGCCCATAGCGTATTGCGGAAGATAATGAACGGCGTAATTTTGGGAAATTTCTTCAACAAGATCCGGTAATTTCAAAAGCTCAAACATAAGCGCCCGCTCTTTTAATCTTTGTGCCAGGTTTTCATCTCCCCCGCCCCAATATTCTTCCAGAAATTTTGACGTATCTATATTCTTTATTTTTTCCTCAACACTTTTCGCCTTTTCCAAAATACTCGAGATTCTGGCATGAGCGTATTGGACATAATAGACGGGATTTTTTTCACTTCGTTCTTTGGCAAGGTCCAAATCAAAATTTATATGCGTGTCGGCGCTATGCATCAGAAAGAAAAATCTCGTTGCGTCACACCCCACTTCGTCAATCAGATCATCCACGCTCACATAAGTCCCCGCCCGCTTCGACATTTTCATTTCTTTTCCATCCTTCAGCACTCGGACAAATTGTGTGAGAATAATATCCAATTTATCTTCATAGCCAAGCGCTTTCATCGCGCCCATGACTCTTTTCACATCCCCGTGATGATCGGCTCCCCAAATATCAATCAGTTTTTCAAAACCGCGATCGATTTTTTCTTTGTG
>JAVHPA010000052.1:0-3773 GCA_036170345.1 Candidatus Moraniibacteriota bacterium | reverse complement strand
CCTGCGGGGTATATTCCTTATCGCCAATTTTCACTTTCACGCCGCCATTCGCCTTCACGATCTTGTAAGGCATAAGTTTCACGTCTCTTTGCACTTCTTCGTCTTCGAATCGGCGTCCAATTAATCTTTTAATCGAAAACAAAGTATTTTCCGGATTAGTCACGGCTTGTCTTTTGGCAAGCAAGCCAACCAGCCGTTCGTTCGATTTTGAAATCGCGACCATCGAAGGCGTTGTTCGCGCTCCTTCTTTGTTTTCGACAATTTTTGGCGATCCGGCTTCAACCACCGCCATCGCGGAGTTGGTCGTACCGAGATCGATTCCTAGAATTTTTGACATAATGTTTTATGGTTAATAATAATTATCAAATTAATTTTCAATTATCAATTTCCAATTTTCAATAAATTTACAATGATTCAATTCTCAATTATTAAAGTTCGCCGTTTGAAAATTTTTAAATTGAAAATTGATTGTAAATTGATCATTGGAAATTGAAAATTTTAAGAAACTTCCACTCTCACCGCTCTTATCACTTTCTCATTAAATTTATACCCTTTCTGCATAACTTTCTTCACTTTCTCTCCTTTTCCCGTTACAGCTTCATGAATTTCCGGATTAAACTTGTCTCCCGCTTTCGCTTCAATTTCTTCAATATTATTGTTTTTCAAAACATCCTCGATTTGCCTTTTTATATGCGTAATTCCGGTCACCCACGCTGAATCCTTTTCCTTTTCCGGCACATGCGCGAGCGATGCTTCAAAATTATCTAAAACTGGCAAAATCTGCGAAATCATATCCATTTTCGAAAATTTTACAAATTCTTCCCTTGCTTTCGCCTGATCCTTCTTATAATTCTCAAAATCAGCTTGGCAGCGTTTCCAGGAGTCGAGATAATGATTCATTTTGTGCTGTTCGTTCATTAGTTCAATCGCACCCAACACCCAATAACTTCTCAATTTGTCTTTCATTTTTATTATTTCTTCTATCGTAAACCACTTAACATCCCTGATCTCTTCTTTGGGAAAGTCTAACTCTCCACCAATAATTTCAGCTTCGAAAGCGTGTCTGACCGATTCTCCATCTCTTTGGAAAATTCCTATTTTTTTTATAATCTTTACATCATAGCCGGTTTCCTCTTTTGCTTCTTTTATGGCATTTTCAACAATCGTTAGCCCTTCCTCGACCTTACCAGCCGGCAAATTCCACAAGCCTCTTATTTTCCCCTTGTTTTCCTGCACTAAAAGATATTTATCATCTTTTTTAATGACAACGCCGGAAGCAATATTCGCTTTCGTAATTTGTTGAGTATATTCTTTTCCTTCTATTATTTCTTTTTTATCGGTCATACTCTTTTTTTGTCATCCCGGGCTTGACCCGGGATCCAGAAAATTATTCTTTAATCTCAAATCCCTGGATCTCCGCTTTCGCGGGGATGACAATATAAAAAATCAAAAATGTATTCGTATATTCGTAAAAAATTCGTAGTTCGTAGAGACTATCATAATTACCGCTGCCCCTCCCAACAATTTCTTCATATAATTAATGAGCGATTTGTTCTTCGCGTATTCCATTCTCTTGGGACCAATCAAAGCCAGTAATCCCTTTTCTCCCGATTTGGTCTTGTAGGGCGAAATCATCATCGAGCAATTGGAAATTTCTTTGATCGGATTTTCTTTTCCGATGAATATTTTCACTTCGTTGTCACGCAAATTTTTCACCAAGCTGTCGAATTTTTCATCAATATAGTCCAGTGTTTCCGCGAGCCGGCACAAGTCATCCATTTCCCGGAACTCCGGCTCATCGAGGAGTTCCTTCATCCCGAAATCGTCAAATTCGTGTTTTACTCCGCTAATCGCCAAATTTCCGCTCAAGCCCGACAACAGCTTGGCCGTAGTTCTGGTGAGGCGCGTATTTTTCGCCTGCATTTTCAGAAGTTCCGCCTGCAGTTTCTTTTGCTCCTGTTTCGAAAGTTCCTTGTCCGGCATTATCTTCTCGACGAAATAGCGGTATCCCTTGTCCGTCGGAATCCGCCCCGCGCTGATGTGGGGTTGATGCAAATAGCCTTTTTCTTCCAGATCGTTCATTTCCGCCCGGATCGTCGCCGAACTCAGATCGAATTTATATTTCGAGGCCAAAACTTTTGACCCCACCGGCACCGCTGTTTCCGTGTATTCCTTCACCACTACTGACAGAATCTTTTTTTGCCGTTCAGTTAGCATATAATCATTATATATTCCCGATTAGCACTCGTCAAGTCCGAGTGCCAATTGCTATTTTATACTACCCAAAAGTATTGTCAAGTCTTTCAAGCGACCGGATCGTTTCCGCCCTTGCTCCAGGGATGGCAGCGGATAATTCTTTTGAGTCCCATCCACCCGCCGCAAAATATGCCATATTTATCGATAGTCTGATAGGTATATTCACTGCAAGTCGGATGAAACCGGCAAATTCGCTCGGAATAAAGAAACGACAAAAATCCCGTATCCAGCGACAAATATTTCTGATACCAGCGGATTGTTTTCAAGATTATTCTTTTCATGGTATAATTGTAGCATCTAATCGGGAAACTAAAAATTCGCATCCCTTATGAAACAAATAGAAACATCAAAAGTCACTTGGATAGATTTCGTCGAACCCAGCGCCGATGAAATACTTCTTCTCAAGAAACTCAAAATCCATCCTTTGGCTCTTGAGGAATTTTCCATGCCTTCCGCCCGCCCCAAGGCCAGCCTTTATGGCAATTGCCTATATTTAACCTTGCATATTCCCCTTTTTGATAAGCTCAACCACCGCACTTTCCCGAGCGAACTGGATATTGTGCTGACGGACAAATATCTGATCACCGGGCACGACCAGGATATTTTCCAGCTTCGCGATTTTTTCAACAAGCTCACCAAAAGCAAAAAAATGCGGGAAAAATATATGAGCCATTCGCCCGGCTATCTTATGTATTATATGATCGAAATGCTTCTCGAGTCCTGTTTCCCGAAAATAGACCACATTAATAAAAACTTGGATCGCGTTGAAGAAGAAATTTTTAAGGGAAACGAAAAGGATATGGTTCGCGAAATATCCTACGCCAAAAGGGATATTTTGAATTTCCGGCGCACTTTGAAACCGCAAAAATCCGTTCTCGATTCCCTCGCCCGGGACAATTATCCTTTGCTCGAACCGGCTCTGCGGCCATATTTTCAGGATCTTGTCGGCACCAACATCCGCGTCTGGTCCGCGCTCGAAAACGCCAAGGAAACAATCGAGTCGCTCGAAGAAACGAATGACGCTTTGCTTTCCTATAAGTTGAACACAACCATGAAAGTTTTGACCATATTTTCCGCCATTATGCTGCCTATGACGGTCATTTCCAGTGTTCTTTCGATGAGTATGAATATTCCTCTTGCCCATAGCCCGCACGCCTTTTGGATTTATGTCGCCGGAATGTTCGTCATTTCCGCGATTACGATTATTATTTTCAAGGTGAAGAAGTGGATATAGAGAAATTTTAAAGTTAAAAATTAAAAAGGAAAAATGACAATGAAAAATTTAAAATGCATGAGATCAAAATTTAATTGGATTGGATTAATACCATTATTAATAATTTATTTATTACCGTTTTGCGCTTATGGAAAAACTATTTCGCTGTGCTGTGGGGCAGATATACAGCCTCGGGCTGTCATAAATTCCCTCCCTTATGAATTTATCGCGGTCTTTTTTATTTCTCTTGTATTAATATTTTTTCTGATAAAATTATATAGCCGTCAACGAAAAGTTTATTTAA
>JAVHPA010000051.1:0-3805 GCA_036170345.1 Candidatus Moraniibacteriota bacterium | reverse complement strand
GATGAACCTAGCAGGATCAAAGAATTTGGTGCGAATAACTTTCGGCTCGCCAATAAACACCCGAAAGTTATTTTCCACAAAGGCAGCGAACATTCTCCCTTTCTGCTCTGGTGGAAGTTCGATAAAGGCTTGGACATCTGTCTCAATCGCATCCCAAGGAGTATCAACTGCAAAAGATGCAATCAGACTACGAGCTTGACCGCCTGAAACGGCTTTACCCATGGCACCAACCTCCCTTTAGTATTTGCGCTTTACCTTTTCTTGCCCCATGCAAGACTAAGGCTGGACGCATTATTGATATCATTGCAGCTTCCAAGAAATTTATCTTAAATTCCCAAAAAGCTGCAATGATTTGCCGGAAAACGCAAAATTTCAATAAACTATACTCAATAATGTAGTATATACCTAAAATAGATTTCTGTCCAGTCTGTTGGATAAATTTAGCTTAAATAAGCCAAAAATTAAAGCATACTATCCAATTCCCGCAAAATGTCTTCCGGAATCGGGTCTCTTTTTGGACTTACCCCCGGGTACCGCCACGCGCTAATCAACCGAATCCTTTGCTGCCCAATATTTTTTAGCTTTGCGTTTTGCGTTTTGCGCTTTATCTGGTACATCGCCCAAATTTCGCGGTTCCAGACTCTTTTCCCGTCTTTTGTGCTGAATGAGCTTGGTTGCATCACCGCAATCGTATTCTTCACGATTCCTTCTTCCACTCTTTGCGGGTTCTTCACCACGCGCAAAATTCTCTGGGCCGTGAGGCCATACTGTTTCATCTTAAAAATGGCATGCTGCGTCCACTCGTGTTTTTCCGTGTTTTTGGGAATCTTAAATTGCATAAAAAAATTCCTAAAGCTAAGCTTTAGGAAAAAATTACACATCCATCGCCCGCAATCGCTTCACTCTTTCCGTGATTGGCGGGTGCGTTTGAAAAAGATTGGAAACTTTTTTCCCCTTGAAAGGATTGGAGATAAAAAGATGGGCCGTGGCTTGGTTGGCATGCTGCATTGGTGTCGGATCGGCCGAAATTTTTTCAAGCGCGCGGGCCAGGCCTTCCGGATAACGAGTGAGTAGCGCTCCGTCCGCATCCGCGAGATATTCGCGTTTGCGGGAAATGGCCAGTTGGATGAGCATCGCCGCGATAGGCGCCAAAATGGAAAGGATGATGGCCGCGATGAATAATATGAGGCCGAGTTGTCCCCCTTCCCGATCGTTGCTTCTTCTTCCTCCAAAAAAACTCCAGCGGCGAAAAAAGCCGGCCAAGAGCGCCACAAACCCGACCAAAACAACTATTACCGTGGAAAGTAAAATATCCTTGTTTCCAACATGCGAGAGTTCGTGCGCAATCACGCCCTCAAGTTCCGGCTTATCCAGCTTTTCGATGATTCCGGTTGTGAGACAGATAACAGCATGCTCGGCGTCGCGTCCGGTCGCAAAAGCGTTAGGGGAGGAGTCTTGGATGACGTATATTTTGGGAACGGGAAGCCCAGCTGTGATGCAAAGGTTTTCGACGATGTTATATATCTCGCGTGTGTTTTCGCGGCTCACTTCTTTTGCCCCGCTCATCGCGAGAACAATTTTGTCGCTCCACCAATATGACGCAAAGCTCATCAGCACGCTGAAAATAACCGCGACAATGAGAATCACGTAATTATCCATAGCGCCCGCGAACACATATCCTATACCAATGACAAAAATCAAAAAACCGGTGATATATATCCAGGTAAGATGGGTATTTTTATCGGCTTGATTGTAGATTGTGGCCATATAAAATAAAATCCAAAATCAAAAATTACAAATTCCAAATAAATCCCAATGCTTTAAATCTAAATATCCAAAGAGTTTTGAATTTAATATTTTGGATTTTGATATTATTTAGGATTTGATGCTTTGAAATTTGAATTTTCTAGAAGTCCACTTTTACTACTTCCTTTTCTCCTCCTGCCGCCTCAAAAAATTCACGGGCCGTGAAGTTCAGCATCCCCGCAAAAACATTATTGGGGAAAACTTGAATTTTGGTGTTGAAGTCACGCACGTTACCGTTGTAGAATCTTCGAGAAGCTTGAATTTTGTCTTCCGTGTCGGTGAGCTCTCTTTGGAGCTCCAGAAAATTTTGGTTGGCCTTAAGATCGGGATAAGCTTCGGCCACCGCGAACAGGCTTTTGAGGGTCTGGCTCAACATATTTTCCGCTTGCGCTTTGTCTCCGGCGGATTGCGCACCCATGGCCCGCGTTCGGGCTTCCGTCACTTTTTCAAAGACTTCTTTTTCGTGAGAGGCATAGCCTTTCACCGTGCTGACCAAATTCGGTATCAGGTCGTATCTTCGCTTTAGCTGGACATCAATGTCGCTCCAAGCCTCGTCCACCCGATTTTTGAGGCGTATAAGGCCGTTATAGACGGCAATCGCCCAAAGGACAAGAACAGCAATTATTCCCAGGATAACCCACATGATCATAAATTTTTAGCTTAATAATTAGTGATAATGACTTATACGCTTATAGACAATAAATTATTGACTGTTATTTCTTTCTAAAGCTGTTTTTACCATCAATCTGGAAAAAGAAACTGATTCTTTCATAGCGTCGGCCGAATTGGAAAGATAATAGTCTGCCTCCGATTTGACATCCGTGATCCCATTTTTTTTCTCATCGCTGGCTCCGGCCACGATGCCTTGGGCCTGGTTGAGACCGGCCAATTTCATTAGATCTTCTTTATGGAAAACAGCAATCTGAAAGAGCAGGAAGAATAATAGCACCGCGGCCAGTCCGAAAGCAAGCTTGGGGAGAAACAGACCGGACAGGCCTTTCTTTTCCGCAAAACTCGGGGAAAATACATTATTTGATTTTCTAATTTCCAAAAATATTTCGGGAGCCGGTCTTTCTTTTTTATTTTCTTCCCAATGTCTCTTCAATTTATTTTCGGAAGTTATTTTTATATCACTAAACCTGGGAGCGGCTTTCCCGAACTGCTTTGCCGGACTGCTTATTCTTATCCGAGATTTTAGATCAACCCCTCGGGAAAAACCTTTTGCCGGAAAAACGCCTGTCTGCTCGCCTCGATTCGACTCACCTAGACGCGAGGCTGGTCCGCTTGGGCGCGAGACCGGCGAAGCGGGCTGACGAGGCAGGAAATCCATCGACCTGGCCGATATTCGTTCAAGCGATATTTCCCGCCGCTTTGCCATTTCCGGAATTTTGACTTTTATCTCTGAAGGGGTTTCGGACGAAGAATAATCACTGACATATTCTTTGATGTTTCCGGCGACGGTGATATTTTTCTTCTCTTCCGCGAAAAATTCTTGCTTGGGCGCCGTTTCTTTTTCCACTTCCAGGATCGGCGAGCCGATCCTGATTTTATTGATTGCCAAAAAAATCTTCGCGGATTCCTCTTTTCTTATCTGGGCGTCTGCCAAAAATTCCGAAAACCATTCTTGGGAGGTATACCATCTTTTTCCAATCCGGATCGACCCAAGGTCGCCGCGGCGCGCCAAAAGGCCCAGATATTCCTGCGCATATTTTTTTTCTTTGGCAAACCTGGAAAGCAAAATAAATTTTTTCTTGAGATCCTCCTGCATCCCGTTAGACATTCCAAATTAATATGCTTCCCGCACAACATTTTAGAAAAAGACAGAATATAAAATGTCTAACGGGATGCATGGATATATAATACATCAAATCTCAAAGGCGCGCCAACCCGATATTGCGGATACTCTCCTCCTAAAGTGCCGCCTATTCCCCTTTTTTGAAAAATATAGTAAAATATAAATATGGTAGACTTAAGCAACTATGACATTGTGGTTATTCCG
>JAVHPA010000050.1:0-3821 GCA_036170345.1 Candidatus Moraniibacteriota bacterium | reverse complement strand
CTGACGGAAGCCCGACGTTGGGCAATGTGATCCCTTGAGCGCCGGCTTTTTGAGTAATAGCGAGCGCGGCGAGCAGCAAAACAGCTGGAATATATTTTCTATTTTTCTTTATCATTAGATTGAACGAGAAATTATAATTTGAAAAACTAGAAAAACCAGGATCCATTAAGCAGTGAGTTGGCCGCATAGATTATCACCAGACCAATGAGGCCCACGACCACCCCGATGATTGAATAGAGCATGCCGTTTTTGGCTCTTTTCATCAGAGCGTCGTCGCCCGAGGCCAGCAGGTACCAAACACCGCTGATCACAAAACCGATTATTCCGAAAAACCCGAAGAGGCTCAACGCCCACATCACTATATTTCGGACAATTGAATAAATGGAACTTGCCGGAAGACCCGTGCTGGCATAGTTGGCCGGATTCCAACCTCCGGCGCTTGTCCCGCCCATCATCGTCCCGCCGCCAAGATTGCTATATCCGCCGGTAGTGCCGTAATACCCGCCTGGACTGCTATATCCGCCGGTAGTGCCATAATACCCGCCGGTGGTACCTCCCGTTCCAAACACACCTCCAAGAAGAGAATTGAAAGCGGATCCTACTCCGCCAACCACAGATCCGACGGCCGATCCCAGCGCTCCGAAAATCCCTCCACCGGTTCCCGCGTAGCCTCCACTAGCAATGGTGCTGCCGGTATAAGGAACCATCTGCCCCCCAGCCGTTTGATATAATTTGCCATCGGGACCAGTTATTATTTGCGCGGGAGTATAGGAAGTTACTCCGCCCTGGCCAATTTGAAGCTGGCCTGATGCCGCCGCAGCTTGCTGACTTGCCGTCAGCTGAGTGAAACTGGCGTCTTGATCCATCGTCTTTTTATATCCGTCGCTGCCTACCGTATAGAGCTCTCCGGTTGTACTGTTTTTGAACACAAACTGACCATCCTTTATCCCAACAGCAGAACCAGCACCGGATTGTCCGCTGGCGGCAGCCGCACTGGAAGCGGCGGCTTGCTCGCTAGTTGAGAGAGGGTTTATGTTAATGCCGGACGTTCCTTCGAGAGAATAAAGCTGTCCTCCCCTAAGCTCGGAATAATTTCCGTTATTGTCTTTATAGACTTGGTATCCGTCGTCTGTTTTCCCAACAAGATCACGAGTTGTAATCACGCTGCCATCGGAAGCGCCCCCCGCTCCGGCAGCGCCACCGCTAACACCACTCATATCGACCGGATTAAAGCTACCATCCGTATCTTGCCAATAATAATTCCCGTCGGTCATCTTGAAGCCATATGTTCCATCTTCAAGTTTCACATAATCGTTTCCCGGAGCAAATTGCAGGTCTCCGCCGCCGCTTCCAACTTGTTGAGTTGCTGCCTCCTCCTCTCGTCGCGCTGCCTCAAAATCCCCTCCTTGAAGTGATGGTATTTCTCCTTGTTGCGGCGCGGCTTGTTCTTCCTGCATCGGCGGGCCTCCTTGGTCCGGTTGTTGCGGGACCTCTGGCGCTACTTCCCATGTAGTTTCCCAAGATTGGGCAGGAAGCTCTACGTTCCCTCCGCTATCCTCAAGCCACATACAATCAGCATGAGCTACAGAAATCAAACGAGTGAAGAAATTAGTCTGTTCGGAACAAAAAACAGAGTATAAAGAAATTATAATTGCTAAAAAGGTTAATATAATAAAATATTTTTTTCTCTTTTTTTTCATTTTCATTTTATTATTAAAAATATTAGCTTTCCTAAAAAATATGAGAGCGAATTGCAGACCAGCGAAATCCAGAGGCTATTTTTAAACTTTATATTCAACAATTGATAGTAGATTACGGCCTCAACTACCACTATCCCCAGTTCCGCCAGCAAAATATAATGGCGAAGATTCAAGAACCACGGCAATACATACCAAAGGTAGGGAATAGTGGCCAAAGAGGCTAAAAATCCGACGAATATTATTTTGAAATTGCTTAATTTTTTTGGTTTTATCTGCAGGGCCCAACGCACAAGAATAAACAAAGCTGATATTTCAACGATTTCAGTAAAAATGAGAGCTTGCAAAAATTTCAAAGAATAAATCATGCCTAGATCTGATTTTAAATGCTCGGCGGATTAAGCGTCGTAAGCGCCTTAGCGTTCTTTCTTTTTTTATAAAATCGATATAGCCAATATCCGCCCCCGCCTAAAATCAAAAGAATAACTACAATTATAATCCATCCCAGAATTTTACTTGTTTGGGATGTTGGTAATTTGGCTTGAGTCGGAGCGGCTATGGCTTTTTTTGTTACAGGAGCAGTCACGGGATGAGATAACTTAGAAATATCCACCTCGAGAGCTGTTTTGTCCGTTTTCGCATCCGCGATGATGAGCTTTGCGCCGGTCGGGAGAAAGGGGACGGTAAATTTTATTTCTCCCTGCTTTTGCCCGCTGGGCAGTTCCCATTTTCCCAAAAAATATTTTTCAGTTTTTGTTTTACTACTGATGGCAAACTTTCCTTGGGCGTCCGCCAGCATGGCATAAAACTGCGAACCCGTTCCGGAATCTTTCGTGAGACTTGTCATCGTCAATCCGGGATTCGTGCCATCTTTCAGGCTCAAAGTGTTCTTTTCCGAATCCCAAGTGAGAGAAATGAGATAATAGGATTGTTTCACAGGAGCGGTTGCTGTTGCGGAAGAAGATGAAGAGGCTGACGGCGTTTGAGAAGTCGCAGTTTGAGCCAGAGAAAAATTGGCTTGGCCGGCGATGAAGAAAATAAAAGCCAGCCCAAAAAGCGCGGCTTTGAAAAATGAATCCCGTACCACAGACTGATGCCTGCGATATCCGATATAGATACCTTTCTTGATTTGATCACATTTCTTAATAGGCTTATGCCCGTCTTTTTCTGTGGTACGGGATGAAAGCGGGGGATGGATAAGTTTATTCTTTTTCATTTTTGCTTGTCCAGCTCCAGTTTTCGCAAAAACTTCGCAATAAAACTGGGGCTGGGTAAATTTTAGTTTTTATATTCGAGATTAGTTATATAATACCATAAATCCATATTTCCAAGCAAAGCCTCTGTGGATAAAGTCAGATACTCATTTTTTTAAGCATTTTTTCTATGTTTATATCCGCCACTTCCTCGGAATAATAAATCCTCTGAGATTCTCCGATTTTTTCCTGCCGGGCAATTTTCCAATTAGCCAGCATTGATTTTTGGCTTATGGGTTTTCGGATTTCCTTTCGCTTGATAAGCCCCATTGTTTCCTTCAGATCTATTTTGAAATTCCTGATAATTTGAAACAAATCAAAAAAATCCCGATATCTTGCCCTGTCACTAGTCGCTCGTACTTTTTCGGCAACCATTTCTTTTATGTTCATTACTCTTACTTTTGTATCAACTTTCCAAACATTTTCATATTCCAAATCCTTGGCTGGCAAAATCACGTTCTGGATAAAATCAATTTCCAGCTTCAGCGAATTAGGCTGTCCCAGCGGACCGCTATAAGTCAAGCGTTCCAATTTTATGGTGGCGCTCGAAGTATATTCTTTTTTGACTTCCAGAAAATCATAGGGCTCGAATATTTTTTTCACGTCTTCCAATTTTATATTTCTATCCAATGAGGTAAAATCCAAATCCTCGGAAAATCTCATCTGATTGAGATAACAATGATGAAGAGCCGTGCCGCCTTTGAAGACCAGTTTATCGCGGAGCGGGGAATCGTAAACAATTTTAGAAACAATTGCCAAAAAATAATCCTTCTCGGCAATAGCCAGCGGATATTTCAAATTCTTTCTGTTTATCACTTCCAGCTCTCTCCTTGTAAGCGCGACCAGATTCATTTTTGTTTTTAATTAAAAT
>JAVHPA010000049.1:0-3867 GCA_036170345.1 Candidatus Moraniibacteriota bacterium | reverse complement strand
TTTTAGAAAAAGACAGAATATAAAATGTCTAACGGGATGCATGGATATATAAGACATTAAATCTCAAAGGCGCGCCAACCCGATATTGCGGATACTCTCCCCCTAAAGTGCCGCCTATTCCCCTTTTTTGAAAAATATAGTAAAATATAGATATGGTAGACTTAAGCAACTATGACATTGTGGTTATTCCGATTATTGTCGGATTATCCACTCAAGCCCTGAAATTCATTCTCTATTCGGCAAAAAATGGCCTGAAGTGGGAATATCTTTTCACTCATGGCCATATGCCCAGCGCCCATACCGCTTTTGTCGTTTCAACCGTGACCACGATTGGCTTCTTTGCCGGGACGACTTCCTCTGTTTTCGCCTTATCCATTATTTTCGCGATCCTTATCATTGATGATGCCGTGCGCCTTCGAATTTATCTAGGTGATCAGGGACGCTATCTCAATATGCTGGTTGACCAGCTGGCCTTCGATAAGAAAAAATTTCCCCGGCTCAAAGAGAGAATTGGGCATCGGCTAAGCGAAGTTATTGTCGGAGCTCTTATCGGTTTTTCCTTCAGCCTTGTTCTCGCAAAACTTTTCGAATCACTTTAGGATCGTTCCAGGGAATTCTTTTGCTGCCCACCGCCATTGTTTCTTCCGCCCCTTTCCCCGTCACCACAACGATATCCCCCGGCTTTGCAATTTGCAAAGCTTTTTTGATGGCTTCTTTTCTATTTAAGATCCTAAATGCATTAGTTCCTTCAACCTTAAGGTTTGACCTTGAGGAATTCCCCGACGAACAGTCGGGGAAGGGAAAGGTCGAACCTTGATTCGCCGGACTTTGAATGACACCACTGAAAACTTCATCAATTATTTGCACCGGATCCTCACTGTATGGATCTTCATTCGTCACAATACAATAATCCGCGCGCTTCCCGACAATCTCTCCCATAATCGGACGTTTGCCCCTGTCCCGCTCGCCGCAGGAACCGAAGACAGCGATAATTTTTGCATTATGTTTCTTAAATTTATTTATGAAAAGATAAAGTTTCTCAAGCGAATCCGGCGTTACCGCGTAATCCACAATTATCTCAAGCCCTCGGTCATTCTCTATTCTTTCCATTCTCCCCGGCACGCCTTTCATTTTTGAAAGTGCCTGGGAAATTTTTTCAAGATTTATCCCCTGCGATAATCCAACACACGTTGCCGCCAGTGCGTTTTCAATGTTGAACTCACTAGGAATATTTATAAAGAATCTTGAATTTTGAATTTTGAATTTTGAACAATTTATTCCTAATTCAATTTCTTCAGCAATAATAGTTTTGAATTTTGCACTTTGGCTTTGCGCTTTGCGCTTTGAGTTTTGAGTTTCAAGAATGTAGCCATATTTAATTTTTATAGGATATTCAAGAAAGGCATCTGCGTATTCCATATTTAAATTTACCACTGCCACCCCGTCTGGATTTTTAGAAACTATTTCAAATAACATCCCTTTCGCCCGTCTATATCTTTCCGTCGTTTCATGATAATCAAGATGCTCGCGCGTTACGTTTGTAACCGCCGCCACATTGAAGTCCACCCCCCAAATCCGATTCTGATCGAGCGCGTGAGAAGTCACCTCAATAATCGCGTATTCACACCCGGCTTCAACGGCTTGGCGCAAATGTTTCTGGAGTCTCCAGCTTGAAAGTGTCGTAAATTTTGTGTCATTCACCCATTCCTTTTCACCGATCTTAAAATTGATTGTCGAAGCTACGGAAATTTTACTTGCCCCGTGGCCGTTAGGCTTTATGGGGTGTCCCGCATATTCCAAAACTTTAGCGATCATTTGCACCGTCGTAGTTTTTCCGTTCGTCCCCGTCACCCCGATCACTTTCAGCTTCCGCGATGAAAATCCATACCAAACATTCGCCAAAACAGCTTGAAAAAGATGGTAGGTATTTTTGATGGATTGAGGGATAATTTTTTTCATTGGAAAATTCTTTTTACTTTTTGCAGTATCCGATACAAGTTGTATTTATTGGAATTTAAAATTATATCCCGACTTCCCGGAAATTGAATCGGCTCGACATCCGGAGCGAAACCAAACTTGAATTTTGTTATTCCTTCCCAAGATTTGCCGCCGGTATTTCCTGTCTTCACGCCGCCGAAGTCGTATTTTTCACATCCCGCTTTTTTCGCATCCAGTATTGCCTGCCACTGCAAAAGATACGGCGCCATGGCATTTCGGTATTCATTATCTGAAGCCCCGTGCATATACGTCGCGGTTTTCCCGAAAAACAAAACCAGATTCGCCGCAATAATTTTCCCTTCATATTCAGCGATGTATAACTTTAGTATATCATCCGGTATTACTCCAAACATTTTGCGATAATAATTTTCTGGATGCGATTTTATTTTATCTCGTTCTGATGTGATTTTCACTAATCTCAAAAACTCTTCGATATATATTTTTTCACGCGATGCATAAACCTTAACATTCTTTTTCTCAGCTAATCTAATATTATAACGCGTCTTATGTTTCATTTTCCCCAAAATCTCCTCTTCGCTTCCCGAAATATTCATCATCAATATCTCTTTCGGCTGCATATCCACCGGAGATTTTTTAATTTTCAATCCCCCCGGCAAATTTTCTTTTATTATTTTCAATTCATCCTCGCTATTTGGCTCAACACGAATCCAGCCAGTATTATTATTTTTCGCTAAATTAATTAAATCAATAAAAAAAGTTTTTAGTTTTGCGCTTTGGCTTTGCGCTTTGAGTTTTGAGTTTTGCGTTCGGCCCACGGGGCCGCGCGGCATATAAAAATAATCTCCAGCCACCGGAAGTGAATGCGTGATAATATTCGCATACGCAATATATTCATCATTTTCCTTTATATCGAGCTGAAAAGTCTTTCGGCCATAGCTTCCTTGAAACTTCCTCCAATATTCCGACTGCAAAAATCCTCCGTCAGGAGAATTTTCTTGAATGAATTTTAATAATCTATTTTCCATGTTTAATATTGAATACTCACTACCCGCCATAGGCGAGGCTCGCCAGGGGCGGCCAGCTATTGTCTTCCCAGGCCCTTGAGCGCCGCTCGCACTCTCTCCGAAACATCTTTTATTTTTTCCGGAACATTTTTCAAAGCTTCGCGGGACTGGGTATTCGTGTATCCTAACGAGATCAGTGCCTCGATGGCTTCAGAATCGGCTTTGGCCGAATCCTGATTCTCTCCCGGAAGCTGCGTGATGCGATTTTTTAGTTCCAAAATAACTCTTTCGGCCGTTTTCCTTCCGACCCCCGAAACTCGGGTGAGAATTGATGAGTCGCCGGAAATTACCGCCGCGCGGATTGTTTTTGGTTCGGCAATGGAAAGGATCCCGATGGCCGCTTTGGGCCCGATTCCGGAAATGGAAATAAGAAGCTCAAACATCACCAGCTCTTCAAGGATCAGGAAGCCGTATAGGGAAAGCGTATCTTCGCGCACATAAGTATGGGTGAATAGCTCGATTTCATCCTTTCCGGCGATTTTTCCCATCGTAAAATCGGTCACAAATATTTTGTAGCCGACGCCCACGACATCCACCACCACGTAGTTATCCCGAAAAAAGGCAATTTTACCGGTTATTTTGGCAATCATATATTCACATAACACATAACACAAAGCACCCAACACAAGGGTTGATTAAATTGTAGCAAATAGCCTAATTATTTACAAAATTTAATATCTATGATAAAAATAATAAGGTTTGGTTCATTTGGACATTTGGATTTGAGATTTGTTTAGAAATTAGAAATTAGGATTTAGAAATTTGAGCAAATAGTTGCCAAGCAAATAATACTTTAACTTACTAACTTACAAGCTATGCCAATAAAAAAGAGTGCAAAAAAGTA
>JAVHPA010000048.1:0-3898 GCA_036170345.1 Candidatus Moraniibacteriota bacterium | reverse complement strand
TAAAATCACCCGCCCGGAAATATTTCTCGCTGCCCGGCCGATGGTTTGCACGAGCGAAGTTTCGGATCGCAAAAAGCCTTCTTTGTCCGCGTCGAGAATCGCAACCAAAGATACCTCCGGCAAATCTAGCCCTTCACGAAGTAAATTCACTCCGACCAAAACATCGAATTTACCGCGCCGTAAACTTTCCAAGATACGCACTCGCTCCATAGTATCCACCCCGGAATGTAAATACTCTGATTTTATTTCATTTTCTTTCAAAAATTCCGCAAAATCTTCGGCCATTTTTTTGGTGAGCGTCGTCACCAGCACTCGCTCTTTTCTGGAAATTACATTTTTAATTTCCTCAATCACGTCCTTCACTTGCCCTTTCGCCGGCTTTACGACCAATTCCGGATCGATTAGTCCGGTTGGGCGAATTATCTGCTCCACTATTTGCGCTGAATTTTTTCGCTCATATTCAGAGGGAGTCGCCGAGGTGAAAATAACCTGGTTTATTTTTTTCTCAAATTCGGAAAATTTCATCGGCCGATTGTCAAAAGCGCTCGGCAAGCGGAAACCGTTGTCAATCAGCGCTTTTTTCCGCGCATGGTCGCCGTTATACATTCCATTGAGTTGCGGAACGGTGACGTGCGATTCATCTATGACGATAAGGAAATTTTTCGCCTCGCTTCGCCGAGACGGTGAGTCGAGGTGGGAAAAATAATCCACAAGCGTGTATGGCGCTTCCCTCGGTGCCCGACCGGTTAAATACCGCGAATAATTTTCGATTCCGTTGCAATACCCGATTTCCTGCATCATTTCAAGATCCTGCTTGGTCCGGCGATATATTCTCTCGGCTTCTAAAAATTTATTATGTTTTTTAAAATACGCGACCCGCTCATTGAGTTCTTTTTCTATTTGCGCGAGAGCTTCTTCCATCACCGGTTCGGGAACAACAAAATGTTTGGCGGGATATATGAGTACCGTTTCCAAATTTCCCAGCGCTTCTCCGGTTAAAAAATCATATTCGGATATTTTTTTCACTCTGCCATCCCCGAGTTCGATGCGGGTCACAATTTCCCGCGACGGTGACATTATTTCAATCGTTTCCCCGTGCGCCCTGAATTTTCCCCGAGACAGCATTTCCGAACGGACAAAATGCATTTCGATCAAATCACTGATCAGCTTTTCCCGATTGATCGCTTCCTGAAGTCCAAGTCGCAGGGATATCTCTTCATAGAATTCCGGCGATCCGAGGCCATATATGCACGAAACGGACGCGACAACGACCACATCTTTTCGCGACATCACCGCCACTGTTGCCGCATGGCGCAAACGGTCAATCTCGTCGTTTATCTGGGATTCTTTTTCGATATAAGTGTCGGATGAAGCGATATAAGCCTCCGGCTGATAATAGTCGTAATAGGACACAAAATATTCCACCGCGCTTTTCGGGAAAAAAGTCCGGAATTCCTGCGCGAGTTGGGCTGCCAAGGTTTTGTTCGGCGCGATGACCAGCGTCGGCTTCTGGACATTTTCAATCACATTCGCCATCGTGAATGTTTTCCCCGACCCCGTGACGCCAAGCAGGGTTTGGAATTTATTTCCCCGCCTTAAACCAGCGGTCAATTGCTTGATCGCCTTTGGTTGATCGCCGTCTGGTTTGAATTTGGAGGATATTTGAAATTTCATAAGCTTTTTTTGTAATCCCATATTCCCTGCTTGTCATTCCCGCGAAACTTGTCCTCGACCTGATCGGGGAGCGGGAATCCAGTTATTATTCTCCGCCCAACTCATAATACAAATCTCTCCATTCCGGATTCATCTTCTCAATTAAATCCAGTTTCCATTTTCTTTCCCATTTCTTTATTTGCTTTTCCCTATCAAGAGCACCAACAACGTATGATCCCTGCTCATAATAAACCAACATATGAACTTTATATTTTTTCGTAAATCCACCGACTGTTCCGTTCTTGTGCTCTAATACGCGCCTTAACAGATTATTCGTCACTCCGACATACAAAGTTCCGTTTCTTTTACTGGCTAGAATATAAACAAAATATTGCCTTTCACTCATTTTTTTGTTTTTTATTTTTCTGGATCCCCGCGTACGCGGGGATGACACACGGGGCAGGGATGACAAGCTACTGCTTGTCAATTATATACGCGGAAAGAAAGAATGAAAAGCCTGCCCCGCTTTTCGTGAAAGGCGGGGTCCACCATTGAAAAGAGGCCACCCGAAACAGCAGCCTCTATGTTTTCAATCGGATTAAAAAAGAACTTCAAACCGTCTGTTTTTCGTTGGATCGCTTGCCAGCCATCACGTTGGGATCATGTAGAGGCTTATTTCTGAGTCTATAAATCCTATATAATACCCATGCGAAGACTCCAAGGCAAACTCCTACCATTAAAACTTCGAAATAAAGTTTCGACAGCCACCCGACAGTCATAAAGACAAGACAGCCGATCAGGCCACAAATTTGATAGAGGTAATATCTTGCCCGCGGCCTATACGCTTCCCGAAGGTTCTCTGGAAGCCTTATTTGTTCTCGCCACATAGTTAAAAAACCGTACTGCGCTAAGAATCCTAGCGCCACAAGCAGAAAAAATGATGAACTTATCGTCTTATCATCCATTTTGGCTTCCTGGGATTCAATCCTGATGTGGGTTATTCTTATGCAAAAGTATCACAAAGTTATCACAGAATATTTGTTCGGTCAATTGACCCCAATTTTACATTAAATTAGTATAGTGATATAGTGATAGTATAAGGTAATTTTCTGTAACTTGTCATTCCCGCGAAACTTGTCCTCGACCTGATCGGGGAGCGGGAATCCAGTCAAAGCGTGCTAAGCGTTTTCTGGATCCCGCATCAAGTGCGGGATGACACAAAGTGTCATGTTCAAACGCGGAATTGCAACATTCACTCTCGATTACGGCAAGTGTCCGAAATGGCTCTTCGAGCGGATGGTAAAATTGGGACGGGAAATGGCGCGGGTGATTGTCGCCGAATACGGATCGGACGAATTTGTGAAACGAATTGCCGATCCGGTCTGGTTTCAGGCGCTCGGGACAGTTCTGGCTTTCGATTGGAACGCTTCGGGACTGACGACGATTCTCACCGCGGCGCTCAAAGAAGCCATCCGCGGCGAAGAAAGGGATTTGGGAATATATATCTGCGGAGGGAAAGGAAAAACATCGCTCAAGACACCGGAGCAGATTTCTCTCTTCGGCGCGCGGGCGGAATTGTCACAGGAAAAAATAAATTCACTGGAATATAATTCTCGGATGGCGGCCAAAGTCGATTCTTCTCTCATCCAAGACGGATTTCAGATATATCATCATTGCTTTTTCTTTTCGCGAAACGGAGTTTGGGCGGTGGTTCAGCAAGGAATGAACGAAAAAAATGTAACGGCGCAGAGATATCATTGGTTTTCCGATGATGCCAAGAATATGGTCATCGAACCCCATAGCGGAATCATTTCCGACGGGCAAAACACCGGACTCAATATGACTGCCAGAGAAAGTGAAAATACACAAAAGATCAGCACGGAACTGGTGCAAGGAAGCTATAATACGCTGATGAAAGATTTGAAATTATTGAGTAAATATCCAACCAACAGGAAGTCCAACTTCCCTTTTGGAAGTTGGACTTCTTCGTCGACGCCGCAGAGCCAAGTTGTATCGATTAAAAACAAAGAACAGGAGTTAACCCTGCTAAATTTAACCGACCTTGATTTCAAAACTCATCCGGTATTACTTGAAGATTTCGCGAAAAGTAAATATTTGCAAAAAATTCTCTATGAGGTGAATGAAATACCCCCAAAAAATTATGAACAACTTTTACCTCTCAAAGGCGTTCGTCCGAAAACTATCCGCGCCTTAGCTCTCACCGCGGAAGTGATTTATGGCGCCA
>JAVHPA010000047.1:3157-3913 GCA_036170345.1 Candidatus Moraniibacteriota bacterium | reverse complement strand
AAAAGAACCGGAAACAGACGAAAAATATCAAAAAGTTATTGTCGAGGACGGTGAGAAAAACAAGATACTCATAAACACAGAAATATACCCGGCATATAATTACGGCGATGAGCTGAAAGCGAAATGTATTTTAGAGGAACCCAAAAACTTTGAAGACTCGACTTTCGATTATCAAATGTATCTCGGAAAAGACGGAATTTATCGGATTTGCAACAAGGCGCAAATAGATGTGATTGCGAGAAACAAAGGAAATAAATTCTATGCGGCAATTCTCACGATGAAAAATAAATTCGAAGAAAAAATTTCCCAGATTTTTCCCGATCCGGAAGGGGCCTATCTCAAAGGACTGCTTCTTGG
The DNA here is from genome assembly GCA_036170345.1 of Candidatus Moraniibacteriota bacterium. Lineage (GTDB taxonomy): Bacteria > Patescibacteriota > Minisyncoccia > Moranbacterales > UBA11712 > Fen-1326. Next base: position 3,556 of record JAVHPA010000047.1, on the reverse strand, counting down.
CGGCAGCAAGCGCATGATGAAGGATTTGAACGACGCCTTTTCAAGAACGGGGACAACGCATACGGTGGCGGTTTCGGGATACAACGTGACAATCGTCGCGGCGTTTTTGATGTGGCTCGGAATTTGGCTCGGCCTTTGGCGCCAGCAGGTCTTTTCTTTTGCGGTCATTGGAATTGTGATTTTTGTTTTGATGACCGGCGCGCCGTCATCGGCGGTGCGGGCGGGGATAATGGGCGGCCTTGTCATTTGGGCGATGAAAGAGGGGAGGCTGGCCAATTCCACGAACGCGATCATTTTGGCGGCCGCTGTTATGCTTCTCATAAATCCGTTATTATTAAGATACGATGCCGGTTTCCAGCTGTCGTTTCTCGCGACTCTCGGAATTGTTTGGCTCTATCC
>JAVHPA010000047.1:0-3147 GCA_036170345.1 Candidatus Moraniibacteriota bacterium | reverse complement strand
TTTTCAAAAGGGGAGCGCGAATATTTTCAAGGAAACGATTTTCCTTACAATGGCGGCTCAAATATTTGTTTTGCCGATCCTTCTCAATTCTTTCGAAAAACTTTCCATCGTCTCCCCTCTTGCCAATTTGCTGATTTTGCCGGCGATACCGTATATAATGGGGACGGGATTCGCGGCGGGGATGGCGGGGTTCGTTTTCGTTCCGCTGGGAAGACTTGTAGGGTTTATTCCGTATCTCCTTCTCAAAATTGAACTTTTTATAGTGTTGTGGCTGGCCAATCTGCCCTGGGCGGCGGTGGAAATAAAAAATTTCGGCTGGGTTTATATGACAACTTATTACGCGGGACTGTTGACTATTTTATATTTTTGGAAAAGAAAAAATTATCAAGAAACCTCAAACAATGCGAAATAGAAAATTTTATTTAATGGCCCTCGCGGTTTTAGCGGCCCTCTTTCTATATTTATCCTATCAGATTTTCGTAGAACTGAAGCCTCTCCAAGTTGTTTTTCTCGATGTCGGGCAGGGAGATTCGATTTTGATCCAGAAAGGAACAAGGCAGATCTTGATTGACGGCGGGCCGAGCGGGAAAGTGGAGATGGCGAAACTGGGGAAATATCTTCCCTATTTCGACCGCGAAATCGAGGTTGTGATCGCGACCCATCCGGACAAGGATCACATCGCCGGCCTCGTGGAAGCGGCGCGGAATTATAAAATAGGAAAAGTTCTCACAACGGCGGCGGGAAAGGACACCCAGGTCTATAAAGAATGGAAAAATATTTTGGACTATAACAAAATCGAGACGCTGGAAGCTTTGCGGGGCGACAGGATAAGTTTCGACGGCGCCGAGATTAAAATCTTGAGCCCCCAGACTTCAGTTGATCCGGCGATCGGCGAAGCGAACAACGAATCGGTTGTCGCGCGGCTGGATTACAGAGAAAATTCTTTCCTATTCACGGGCGACATCGAATCCCCCGCCGAAAATGAAATTCTCGCGAGCGGCGAAAATATTGATGTTGATGTTCTGAAAGTGGCCCATCATGGGTCGAAATATTCGACCACGGACGCGTTCCTTGATAAGGTGACGCCGAAAGATGCGGTGATATCAGTCGGCAAAAACAATTCCTATGGCCATCCGACGGAAGTGGTGCTAGAAGCACTAAAAAAAAGAGGAGCTAATATTTTTAGGACGGATGAGAGAGGAGATATAATATATAAGTGCAAAGCGCAAAACGAAAAGTGCAAAGTTATGGAGTAAATTTTCAATTTCTAATTTCTAATTTTCAATCAATTTTCAATGACTAAATTTTCAATTTCAAAAAATAAGCTTTGGTTATTATGTTTGGGTGTAGCAATTTTTTCAGCCGTGGTTATTTCATTATTTTATATCAATCGTGAAAGTGAAAAGGCCTTCTCTCCTGAAAAAATATTATCGAGTAATTTAGCCAAAGACGGTAGCTATAATAATGAAGGTAAGGTCGTCCCTAAACATCCTATCAAAATTCTTTTTGTCGGGGATATGATGTTTGACCGGCATATTCGGGAGGTGGCCGATAAAAAGGGTTACGGTTATATTTTTGAAGGCGTGAAGGATTTGCTCGCGAGGGAGGATTTGGTCGTTGGAAATCTGGAAGGTCCGATAACAGACAATCAGTCAATCAGCATCAAAACAAAAATGGACGAAAAAAATAATTTTAGATTTACTTTCGATCCGATGGCCGCGAAAGTGCTTGCGGAAAACAATATCAAACTCGTGAATCTTGGCAACAACCATATTCTGAATCGGGAAGAAAAAGGCGTGGAACAGACGAAAAAATATTTGAGCGAAGCGGGAGTGAATTATTTCGGCGATACGGGCGGTTTAGAAGCTAAGCTTCCCGCGGGAAGCTTAGCTTCTATGAAAGAAATCGGCGGGAATAAAATTGTTTTTGTGAATTATAATTATTCTTCAAGCGGGTCGGAGGAAAGAGCGATCGAGGAAATCAAAAAAGAAAAAAACCAAGCGGACTTCGTGATTCTTTTTACTCATTGGGGAACGGAATACAAAGTCGGCGATCCGGGAGCGCAAATTAGAGATTTAGCCCATCGCTTCATTGACGCCGGCGCGGATCTCCTGATTGGCACTCATCCGCATGTGATTCAGTCGAGCGAAGTCTATAGCGGCAAAAAAATATATTATTCCCTCGGTAATTTCATTTTCGATCAGTATTTTCAAAAAGAAACCATGGAAGGATTGGGAGTGGAAGTGACAATAAATCCGGACCGTTCAATGGAATATAACGATCTGAAATTCGAGATGACGCGAGGAGGGCAAACGGAATCGAAATAGTTTGTAACCTTTATTTTTTGTCATTCCCGCGAAGGCGGGAATCCAGTTTCTCTGCATAAAATTTTATTTTCTGGATCCCGGGTCAAGCCCGGGATGACAATTGAGAAGCAATTATAATTATTGAGTCAGCATCAATTTATTTAATTTTTTGTCCGCCTTATCGGTGGCTTTTATAAGCCTCTTTTTCTGAATGTTTCACAGCCAATTGACACGACTGTTTTTTTGTGATAAAATACACCGTTACGCTGCACATGGTGCCGCGTAGATTAACAATCGAGAGAGGTATGGGAAATGAATAATAAAGGTTGGTACTGGTGGCTGGTGGCTTTATTGGTGATATCCTTTGCGACTCACATCTGGGGCGTGGACCGCGGCGGCTTGGCGGTTCTAAAGGAATGGCAAGCGGCTGATGCCAAGCGGGTCGCGGCGAATTGTCAGATAATGACTTGGCAAGCAGCGATCGAAGGGTCGCAAAAATGCCAGCAACTTGAACGGGAGCAGGAGCTCGAGCGGGTCATCGCCTGCCTCGACCACGAGAATGAAATCATAGCTCGTGGGCTCCGGGAATTATTCCGGGATGTTCCCGTTGAGCCGAATCTTCGGATTTGGTGGAATCGGGGAAAGCTTCAGTCTTGGACGGCAGTCCTAATTTATAACGCGGATGCCGTACAGGGCAGATTTATTGATAAGAATGGCTTCGTCTTTCCGCATCAGGCCAAGCGGGGAGAAAAAGCCATTTTCATCGGTGAGGATCGGGGAATGGCGACGGTTTTCTGCTTGACCGGTTCCCCTCAGACTAAAATTCCCTCCACTTCAAATG
>JAVHPA010000046.1:0-3971 GCA_036170345.1 Candidatus Moraniibacteriota bacterium | reverse complement strand
GGATCAGACGCCCCAGCCACAACGACAATGGTATGGCTCATCGCTTCCCGTTTTTCAAGTTCGGCCACAATGCGCGCCACTTTGGATTCTTTCTGGCCGATCGCTACATAGATACAAATGACATTTTCTTTTTTCTGATTTATGATCGCGTCAATCGCCAGAGCTGTTTTTCCTGTTTGGCGGTCACCAATGATGAGTTCTCTCTGTCCCCGTCCGATCGGAATTGTTGAGTCGATCGCCTTGATTCCCGTTTGCAGCGGCTGATTCACCGATTCGCGCTCGATCACACCCGGGGCAATTTTTTCTATAGGATAGAGCTTCCAGCCCGAGGCTGGTTCGCCTTGGGCGGAGATGTCTCCTTTCCCGTCAATCGCTTCACCAAGAGGATTGATCACCCGGCCGATCATCGCTTCTCTGACCGGTACCGACAAAATTTTTCCGGTCGATTTAACCGTATCGCCTTCTTTTATCTTTTCATACTCACCCAAGATCATCACTCCAACCTGATCTTCTTCGAGGTTAAGGGCCACTCCATAGACCGGTTTTTTTTCACCTTGACTGCTGACACCCTCCTTCGCCGACCCGCGCTCCGCCGAAGGCTTTGGCAAGGCGAGGGCTCCGGCGGGCAAGAACTCCAGCATCTCGCTCGCCATTGCATCCGATAATCCGGAAACGCGCGCAATCCCATCGCCGACTTCGATAACCCGCCCGACTTTTTCGGTCTTGGTCTCGGACTTGAAACTTTCTATCTGTTTTTTTAGGGTCTCTACGATAAAGTCTTTTGACATACTTTTAATTTCAAATTATTTAACCAATATTTTTTTCAATTCTGATAATTTTCCGGCAATACTTCCATCCATTACCTCATCTCCGACTTTCAATATTATTCCCCCCTTAATTTTTTCATCAACCTGGATCACGAACTCCACATCTTCTGCTTTATATTTTTTCTTAATAAATCTCCTTATCTCTTTCATGATTTCTTCACTTAACTTTTTTGCACTAGTCACTTCGACTCTGACAATACCATGCTGTTTGTCATAAATCTGGGAAAATTGATCGGATATTTTTCCCGCCAACTTAAGCTTTCTGCTTTTAATCAAAAATTCAACAAAACACCCAACGGATTTTTTGGTTTCGCCTTCTGATTTTCCGTCAGTAAGATCATATAATGTATGAGCGAGTTGTTTGGATGAAATTTTCATACTCTTCTTTGTCATTCCCGCGAAAGCGGGAATCCAGCATACTATTTTTCTGGATCCCGCATCAAGTGCGGGATGACAAGTTATGTAAACGCTTTTTCAATTAACTCCTTATCTTTTTTTTCATCTATTTTTTCACCAATGATTTTTTCCGTTGCCGCGACGACCAAGCTTCCGATTTCCGATTTCACTTCGGTTATCATTTTATTCTTTTCCTGCTCTATCTGGTCTTTGGCATTGGCGATTATTTTGTCTGACTGTTTTTTGGCCTCTCCCGCGATTTCACTCTTTGATTTTTCCGCTTGAAGATGAGCTTTTTCGACAATATCTTTCGCCTCGGTACGCGCTTTTCGAAGAATTTCCTTTTGCTTCTCTTCGCTTTCAGCCAGCTTTTTATGCGCTTCATCAGCATCTTTGAGTCCCTGTTCAATCTTCTTGGTCCGCTTATCCAGCATCGCAAGAACCGGCCCGTAGGCGAATTTATATAGCACAAAAAGCAGAACCAAAAAGTTTATGATCTGCGCAATCAATAATTTCCAGTCTATTCCTAATTTTGATAATAGTTCGGACATAGCTTTATAGAAATTCTTAATTTCTCCCCCTGCGGGGGATCACCCGTAGGGTGACAGTCTATTCCTAATTTTGATAATAGTTCGGACATAAAATATTTTAACTAAAAGCTCAAAATCCTAAAGTTAAATTCCTAAAGCTTAACTTTAGGAAGCGTTCCTAAAGTTAAGCTTTAGGAGAACAGCTGTTCCCCTAAAATCTCTTAAACGAATTTGATAATCAACGCCACCACCAACGCGTAAATCGCGATGGCTTCGGTGAATGCGATCGCAAGAATCATCGCAGTTTGAATTTTCGGCGCCGCTTCCGGATTGCGACCAATAGCCTCCATCGCTTTTGAGGCCAACTTCCCGATTCCGAGCGCCGGACCAATGGCTCCCACGCCGATGGCGATCGCCGCCGCGATTGATTTCGCCGCCACGTCGCTTCCGAAGAAGCTCGATACGGCATTGGCCGCTTCTGTGGCTTGTGTTGGATCAACTGCCATAACTTTTTGGTTCTCTCTATCCCCTTAAATCGACGGGATGTATTTTTAACGTCGGATAAGTTGATGAGAGGATAATTAATTACTAATTGATCTAATTTCTAATTAATCTAAACAAATCCCAATTTCTAAATCCCAAAATAATTTTTTTCTAATTTCGGATTTATTTTTAGTCATTGGGTATTGGGATTTTTTTAGGTCAATTAGGTTAATTAGAAATTAGAAATTTTAATGCGCTTCCGTCGCCGCCATCTTGAAAAAAACCAGTGTCAGCATTGCAAATACGAGAGCTTGGATAAACCCGACAAACAGTTCGAGAAACAAAAACGGCAGAGGAACAAAATACGGAACCAGAAATAGCATAACAGTGAGCAGGACTTCTCCCGCGAAAATATTCCCGAAGAGCCGGAAAGAAAACGAGATGAGTTTGGCGAATTCCGAAATGAGCTCGAGAAGCCCAACAAAAGTTCCGACGAGATATGGCTTATGCAACGGGCTCACGAAAAACTTTCCCGCGTATTTCCTGAATCCGATCATTGCGATCCCGAGGACTTGGGCGCTTATCACGCTTACCAATGCCAGGGCCAGCGTCAAGTTGAGGTCGGCCGCGCCGCTACGGATAAAGGGAACAAGGACTTGTTTTCCTTCCTCCATTTTGTGGATGCCGATCGTCCCGAGTCCCGGAACCACTTCCACCCAATTAGTGAGGATCACAAAAATGAAAATAGTGGCCACGATCGGGAAAAATTTTTTCGATTGCTTCCGATCCTGCGTCACGGAATCCGCCAAATTTAAAAGGGCTTCTAGAACCGACTCGACGATATTTTGGAAGCCCCTGGGCACTAAACTGATCCTGTTTTTAAGTATATATGACGCGACGACGATAATCAAGCTGATGCAAAAAGTCACCACGAGTGTGTTTGTGACAGGAAAAGATCCGATATGAAACAATGGTTCAGCCGCGATGGAAATATTCATATAAAATTAAAATTCTACTCTTTTTCAATTATTTCCCTCGTTTTCCTATACACCAGCCAGCTCGTCACTCCGATTGAAATCAGAATTCCAGCCAAAAGTAAGAACGGAGAAGTCCCCAGTTTCTTGTCTAAAAACCGGCCAATGAGCGCAAACAAAACCAGCGGTATTGCGATCATATATCCAAGCTCCCAGGCCAAACCTAATGCTGACCAGGAGCTATCCGGCTTTTGGTTTTTTTCTTTATTCACCCTGTTAGAAATTTTTATTATCCGTTCGCCCCGCTAGAACCAAATCGAGTACTTCTAAACAGGGTGAACATCTATATTTTTACTTAAAAAAAGAAAAATGTCAACCTAATCCAAAAAATAAAATTGCGTTTTTATTCGTCGTTTTTTCCACCTCTTCCGAGCTAATTCCCCTTATTTCGGCGATTTTTTCGGCGATATGCCGGACATTCGCCGGTTCGTTTCTTTTCCCTCGCGTTTCTTGCGGCGCCAGGAACGGCGAATCGCTGTCGAGCATCATCCGTTCAAGTGGAATCATTTTCACCGCCTTCGTCAATTTTTCCGCCCTATTCTCCGGTTTGGGATAAGTAATATTTCCCGAAAAAGAAAAAAACACATTAGGCAATTCCAAAAAAGTTTCTGTGTCTTTTTTTTCACCGGAGTAACAATGCAATACAAATAAGGTTTGACCTTGAGGAATTTCCCGACGAATAGTCGGGGAAGGGAAAGGTC
>JAVHPA010000045.1:0-4091 GCA_036170345.1 Candidatus Moraniibacteriota bacterium | reverse complement strand
ATAATTTCATTTCCCTCCAAAAAAATATTTATTTCTCTTATTATATCAAAATTTTGAAATGGCGGCAAGTTCCGGATGTTCGCTAAAGCTCGGCTTTTCCCTTTCGGCAAACAAGTTGCCGAAATTCCTCAAAGCCAAGCTTTGCTAACATATTTTTACGGCACCCTGAAAACGAATATTGTCTTTCCTACCCTCTCGACCAGATTGTCCTTAAATATGGTATATTTCCGCTCCGGCGGGATGCCGTTTCCGAAAACATTGTTCATATATTCCATCACGGAAACCGCGATGATCGATCCGGACGGAGGAAGCTTTCCCTCGTCCTGAAAATTGAAATACTTTTGGCCGTCGCCGAGATAATATCTGAGCGGGACGTCGGCGAATATCTGGGTATAGATGTCGTGAACATTGTTGTCCTGCATCCATTTTCCGAGGCGCCGCACGTCCGAGCCGCCCCAGTCATAATTGGAGTCCGTCGCGATCTTGTATCCGTTATCCGTCCCGCCGGCGAAAACATTATAATATTCAAGATAATACGGAAAGGAAGAGAAAACCGAAATTGTCATTAAAATAGCAACGATAGCGAATAAGTGCTTGAGGCTAAAGCTTAGCTTTCGCAAAGTCTGTTCCCAAAAAGAATTGACGCCTTTTCCAGTCAGTAGCGCGGCACACAGAATCACGGGCATAATATGGCGCAGGCCGATCTGGAAAGTGGAAGAAAGCGTGATGATCATATAGCAGAAAGCGAAGACAAACAATAAAAAGGCCAGCGGATTGGCGATGAAATCATTGAAGCGGTCTTTCCACCGGTCTTTTTTGGTGAATAGGCCTACGAGTAAAATCAAGAGCGCCAACAAACTGAAAAAGTGAAGTCCCGGAGAGAGTTTCGCGAGATAGAGGACCGGGAAATACCAGCCGCCGGCGCCTTCGTTGCCATAGACATGGCCGAGGAAATAGGTATTCTGAGCGGACACCACCATCCGGCTCACCACCATAAAAACGCCGTTGACATAGGCGGCGAGACCCTTTGTCAAAAGACTGCCATAGACCATCGCCGCCAAAATGCTATGTCCCCAGGCCGGCAGAATTTCTTCGGGATAATTTTCGTTTATTTTCTGGATAAGAACGTCATTTTCGGCGCGGAAGACATGAAAGGCATAGAAAATTGAAATGAAAATCAAAGCCGCGAGGACAATAGCCGAAAAAGCGAGCAGATATTTCAGAAGGCTATTCAGCTTTTTCCGGTCCGGAATTTGGACTGCTGAAATGAAGATTAATCCGCCAAGAAACAGCGCCGGCACGAGCACCACCGAGGAAAATTTCGAAAGAAGCGCCAAAGCCAAAGTGGCCGAAGCCAGCCAAAAATAGCGGGATTTTTTTTCCCATGTGGCGTAATTTTTGAGATAAAGCGCGAAACAAACGATGGCGATCACGCTCAAAACCGCCGACATAAAATCAATGACCACGAAAGAGCCGTGAGCGATGGAAAACTGCGAGATCGCGAAGAAAAAAAGGCCGAGCAATGCCGCTCGCTGGCTCCAAAGTTTTTTGAGCAGCCAAAAAAGGATGAGAAGTAAAAACGTATTAGCTAAAATCACCGCCAGGCGCGCCCAAAAAACGATCTTGTCAGGATTATTCAGGGGATTGAACAAATACATCGTCCCGAAATGATCCTGATTGTTTTGCCATTCAAGCGCTTTCGGGAAAGTTGCGTTCCGGAAAGGAAATTCGGGGCGATGATAATCAGGCGGCAAATTTTCTTCGTTGGTAATTTCCGGAAAAGCCGGCCGCGCGGCCAGCTCCCCCAGCCCGGCAATGTCTTTCACGAGAGGCGGGTGTTCCGGGTTGATGAAATAACGGTTGGTTTTGAGATAATAATATCCGCCGGCGATGTGGGGAATTTCATCCGCCAAAATCCCGTTGCCGCTCGTCTTGAGATTTTTCCAACTGAAACCGGCGCCCGAAAAAAGCGCCAGGGAGAAAAAGACAAGGCAAATCACGAGGGCTGAAATTTTGTATTTGTGTTTTAGCACATTTTTCAGATATTTTCCGCTATTTTCGGTTCAAGCTTGCGAAAGACAAGAAGAGAGACAAAGAAAACCGCAATGATGATCGTCGTAAAGATGGCGTTTTGCCAAAGCGGCGCGTAGTGGTGTTCAGTGAGCGCCATCTTGGTGAAATGAATGATATAGCCAATGGGATTGGCCAAAAGAAACTTTTGAAATTTATCAGGAATGATCTGCAACGGATAAACGATCGGCGATCCGTAAAAAAGGGCTTGAACGGCCACCTCCCAAATCTGGGAAAGGTCCCGAAATTTCACATAGAGCGGCGCGGCGATAAAAGCGAAAGAAAGAATCAGGATGAATGTGAGAAAAATAAAAAAAACAAACATCAGGATCGCGGGTATGCCCGGCCAGAAGCCGTACCAGACAAAAAAAACAGCGATGATAATGAGATTCATCGCGAAAATGAGGCTTGCGTTCAGCGTTGAAGCGAGAACTATTGTCCAGCGGGGAACGTATATTTTGGTAACGAGCGAAGCTTTTCCCATAAGAGAATTGAGCCCGGCCATGGTGCCTTCGGAAAAAAAGTTGAAAAGCATGATGGAAGTGAGGAGCTGGAGAGAAAAATGCTGGATGCCGGAATTTCTGGGATTGAAGATTGTCGAGAAGACAAAGTTGAGTATCAAAAAGGTGAGCAGAGGCTTAAGGAGCGCCCAGACGTAGCCCAAAAATGATCCGTGATAACGCAGCTTAAAATCAGTGCGAGCCAAGGCCCAGACCAATTCCCAATAATTTTCGTGCCTTTTGGCCATTATGTTCTTTAAACCAAATCCTGCGAAGGAAACTTGAGCCCGCGCTTGAAAAACTGAACTTCCGTGTCCTCAAGATCAAACATTTTCTTGAAGTAACCGACTATGGCCTCTTTGTCCATATCGCTCTTGCAGGTGTAAGCGTCGATGCTTACAAACCTTTTTTTGGGGAAGGTGTGGATGCTGATATGGGATTCGACGATCATCACGAAGCCCGAATACCCGCCGCTGTCTTTGATGTTTCTCGGTTCGGCGTATTTTACCACCGGCTCCATCATTTTCTCCATCCCCAGTTTATCCGTAAGCTCGCTGAGCGCTTTTTCGATCCGATGAGGATCATTGAGCTTTTCCGGACTTCCCCCGTAACCATCAAGGGTAAGGTGTACCCCAAAGGTGCAGGTTTCCCCGCCCCCCAACTTTTCGTTTTTCATTTTTTGTTATTTCGACTTTTGGTTTAATTATTAAATTTTATTCTTTTTCCTTCTTTTCTTTTCCGCCCTTCGTTTTTTTCTTCGACTTCTTGGCAATTTTCACGACTTCTTTTCCTTTATAAAATCCGCAATAGGGACAGGACTCGTGAGTCTTTATCATCTTCTTGCAATGCGCGCAGGTTACCAAATTTTTTTTCAAAATCTTGAATCTGGCGCGGGCGCGATCTCTTCTCCCTTTCGTGTGGTGCTGTTTTGGTACGGACATAAATTTCAGAATTTATCAAAAATTATTCCACTAATATTGATTGTAGATTTTTTGAAAAGTTTGTCAATAGCAAATAATAAAAATTATAAATTCTAATGTCTAATTTTAAATGACTTCCTGTGGATCTCGCATAATCCATGTCTTTCGATCATTTCAAAATGAAATTTCGTTCCGTATCCTTTGTGTCTCGCGAATCCGTACTCGGGAAATTTTTCGTGCCAATTCAGCATCATCCGGTCGCGCGTCACTTTGGCGATGATCGAAGCGGCGGAAATGGAAAAAATATGGCGGTCGCCGGCGATGATATTTTCCTGCCGGATCGAAATGTTGGGAAGCGGGCTTCTTCCGTCCACGAGGATCGCATCCGTATCCTTTCTGGCCTTGCGCTTCAGGTCGGAAAGCGCCTTTTTCATGGCTAAAAATGAGGCCTGGAGGACATTTATCCGATCCACGGTCGAATGGTCGCACCAGCCCATCCCCCACTCGAAATAGCGGGTTATGAAGCTGTAGGCCTGTTCCCGCTGCTTCGAAGAAACGGTTTTCGAGTCGCGGGTAAATTTATACTCCGGCGCCCTTTTGA
>JAVHPA010000044.1:0-4134 GCA_036170345.1 Candidatus Moraniibacteriota bacterium | reverse complement strand
CGAAGAAAGTCACAAAGAAGAAATAGCTTTAAGAATATCGATTTCAAAAACCCGCGAGAAGCGGGTTTTTCTTTTAGTTTTTTCCTGACATCGGGTGCTGGGAAGTGCTAGCTATTTTTCTTATATTTCAATTTCATTTATAAATTATCTTGGCAACGATCAACGATATCGCTAATATTATTTCGATCGTAATCATCACAATGATCGGCATTTCTTTGATTCCGACGCCATAGACAAAAAAGAGTAGCAACCCGAAAATATAAATAGTGTTCCAAAGAAGTGAAATATCCGTAGTGGATTTTGTTTTCCAGGCTTTCTAAACCTGTGGCGTAAGCGAAACCGCGATCACAAACCCCGCCAAATATCCTGTGAGTTGAATTGAGTTCATATTAAATAATCCGTATGATATTTGTAAATTTCAGTAAGTTGTACTATCCTAAATCAGAAGCATTATCTGATTTCATAGTATTATAGAATTCATGAAAAGCCAAATTGACGCGATCAAAAAAGAATATGACGAACTGAAAGCCGAGCTCCAGAAGCCCGAGGTTGTTTCCGATGGAAAAAAGATGAAAGAAATCGGGAAAAGACTGGCGGAACTCGAAGGAATTGTGAAAACCGCAGATGAGTTAGATCACATCAACGAAGAAATGCGGGAAAACGCGGAAATTGTGAACATTGAACAGGAAGAAGAGCTCAAAGGCATGGCGATGGAGGAAAATATCAAACTTTCCAAAAAGAAAGAAGAAATTAAAAAAAATCTTCAGCAGTTGCTTATCCCGAGCGACCCAAATGATGGAAAAGGCGCCATTTTGGAAATTCGGGCTGGAGCCGGAGGCGATGAGTCGGCGCTTTTCGCCGCCAGCCTACTCCGGATGTATCTCAAGTACGCCGAAAAGAATGGCTGGAAAGTCAGCCTTTTGAACTCGAGCCAAAATGCCATCGGCGGATATAAGGAGGTTATTGCCAGCATCGAAGGAAAGGGCATATATGGAAAGATGAAATATGAATCGGGCGTTCACCGGGTGCAAAGGGTGCCGGAAACGGAAAAAATGGGCCGAGTCCACACATCAACGGCCACTGTGGCGATTCTTCCGGAAGCGGAAGAGGTCGACATTGAAATTAATCCTAATGATCTTCGAATTGACACCTTTTGCTCGTCCGGACCCGGTGGCCAAAGCGTCAACACCACTTATAGCGCTGTCCGAATCACTCACATTCCCACCGGCACGGTTGTCACCTGCCAGGACGAAAAATCCCAGCAGAAAAACAAGGAAAAGGCTCTCAAGGTGCTTCGCTCGCGCATCTTGGCGGAACGGGAGGAAAAAAGGGCCAAAGAAATGGGCGATGCCCGGCGCAGCCAGATCGGCAGCGGCGACCGCAGCGAAAAGATCCGCACCTATAATTTTCCCCAGGACCGGATCACGGATCATCGGATCAAAGAAAGCTGGAGCAATATACAGGGCATTTTGGATGGGAATCTTGAAATTATAATCAACAAGCTTAGGGAAGAGGATCTTAAGAGAAAAATAGGCCAATAAATCCAAATTTCAAAATCACAAATCCTAAATAAATCTCAATTTTCTAAATTCAAACTTTAAAAACGTTTTGGATTTTGATATTATTTAGAATTTGGTGCTTTGAATTTGTAATTTATGAATATTAAATCAGCTCTTCAAATTTCTGGCTTAGATCAATTAGACAAAGAAATCCTTCTTTCTTATACCATAGAAAAACCACGCGAGTATCTTCTCGCTCATCCCGAAAAAAAATTGACCGAGCGGCAAGTTAGAAAATTTAATTCGTTTCTTCGCCGCCGGAGGCGAGGCGAGCCAATCGCACACCTCCGAAGCCAAAAAGAATTTTACGGGCTTGATTTTTTGGTGGACAAAAATGTTTTAATCCCGAGACCCGAAACGGAAATACTAGTTGAAAAAGTTTTAAACCTAATGCTAGATACTAAATACCAGATACCAGATACCATACTTGATATTGGCGCGGGCAGCGGAAATATAATCCTCTCAATCGTAAAAAATATTCCGGAAAAAATTCAAAAGAGAATAAAATTTTACGCGGTGGATATTTCAGAGAAAGCTCTGGCTGTTGCCCGAAAAAATGCAAAAAAACATCAAGTTGATAGATCGATCAAATTTATCAAATCGGATCTTTTGGAATCTATAAAAAAGAAGAAAGCTGTATTGGGGAAAAATATACTAATAACCGCCAATCTTCCCTATGTCTCCCCCGTTCTTTACAAAAAACACCGAAAAGGTCTTCGCTTTGAACCAAAAACTGCGCTTTTAAGCCAAAAAGATGGATTGGGGCATTATACCAGATTATTTAAAGAAATCAGAGATATTAGAGCGGAAAAGAAAGGTTTAAGAATTAGGATGCTTTTGGAAATCAGCTCCGAGCAAAAGCGCGCCCTGCAGAAAATTATCAAGGATATTTTGCCGAAAGCCGAAATTTATTTTCAAAAAGATCTGGCCGGGAAATGGAGAATGGCAAATATTTACATTACATAGATCGAGTCTGCCGACAAAAAAGCTCCATAATCTTGCGACCAGGAGCTCTTTGTTATTTCGAAAAGAAAACTGATAGATGTCTATCTTTTTTTCTTTTTCTTCTTGGCTACTTTTTTCTTAGCCTTTCTTACCACTTTTTTCTTCTTGGCTACTTTTTTCTTTTTCTTGGCCATGGTTTCACCTCCCTTCTTTTTTCTGCAAGAAATTTGAAATTATTCAAAACATTTTCATATTCAGCAGAAAATTTTATTTTTAATTTCCTTTTTTCAATTCAAGTTTTCTTGTTGCTTCTATATTAGCACACAAGCAATTTCGGTGCAATGATTTTTATAATATTATTCCGCCGATGAGGCGAGCAAACTCGCTTTGTATCTTTTTGCCCATTCGAAAAATGTAAATTTTTACTGATTGACAATTTTCCCCGATTCCTGCTATATTTCATTATGCAAAAGTTGTAACAAGGAGGATCTCGAACATTAATAATTAAATCTAAACTAGAAAGGAAGGTGTAATAGTGGAAAAAAATCCCGAAACTTCCGAGAAGGATCAGGAATCCTCATCGGAAAATGGGAGGGAAAAAATGAAAGTTTGGCTTCAGGAAAACCTGCGCATGCTGGTAAGCATCATTATCGTAGTGGTTATCGCTGGAGGGATATATGCTTATTCCAAGCGCGCGCAAGCTCCCGCAGTCAATGATGGAGCAACCGTAATCCAAGACTCCAGTGAAGGAAAAATCAGTGTTATTGGCGGCGATACAGCTAAAGACGGGTCTACGGATCAAACAGCAAATACGACGACTCCGTCGGATACCGCAACCCAGCCATCGGCTGATAACACACAGAAGGCAACGACGCCTCAACCTGCCAGTCAGGAAACCGGATCTTCTTTCGTCCAAACGGCTTCCAAGGGCGACGGTACCACGACACTGGCCCGCCGATCCCTGGCAAATTATCTCGAGAAAAATCCGGATGCCAGCCTTACGGCTGAACACAAAGTTTATATCGAAGATTTCTTGAGACGCCAGGTCAAAGACGGAAGATTGAAAGTCGGAGACACAAGGGAATTCAGCAAGGACACGATCGCCAATGCTATCGAAAAATCCAAGGGTTTAAGCTCGAAACAGCTCAAAAACTTGCAGAAGTATTCAAAAAGAGTCTCTGGATTGAATTGATCGCCTTTAAAACGACTTAAATAAAAATTGTTCCTTTCTATAAACCAAAGAAACCGGCAAGGACCGGTTTTTTGGCTTAATGGACAAAGACGGCTGTTTGTTTTAAGATGATTTTATGAAAAAGATTTATCGCCGTCTGATTTTTTGGGTATTTTTTCTATTATTTATCTTATCCACCCCCATAGCCATTCTTTATTCCCAAGGCTATCGCTTTGACCAGTATAGCCGTATTTTTATCCACAGCGGCTCTATTACTATAAAATCCGTTCCGAGTTCAGCGAGCGTCTATCTTAACGGTAAACTGCAGTCAGGCCGCAGTCTTGATATAATCAACAATTCTATCACTCTAAATGGACTGCGTCCCGGAAATTATGTTGTCCGTGTCAGCGCGGATAATTATCAGGATTGGGAAAAACAAATTGAAGTGCACAGCGGAAT
>JAVHPA010000043.1:0-4142 GCA_036170345.1 Candidatus Moraniibacteriota bacterium | reverse complement strand
GGAGCACACAGTGGCGGTGACAAAAGATGGGTGCGAGGTGCTGACGAAAGCGTAGTCGTATCCGGCAACTGTAATTTGTATTTAATAATCGGGATGAAAAGAATTTTAGGCATAGATTATGGCCAATCCAAAATTGGTCTCGCTATTGCGGACAGCGAGACGAGAATTGCCTCGGGTTACGCGGTTCTGGACAATGACAAGAATTTTCTGCCGAAATTGGCGGAGATTGTTGAAAAAGAGGGAATTAGCAAAATTATTATCGGAGAAATTCAGTACCCCTCTGTCGCTTCGCGACATCTCCCCTCATCTGAGGGGAGAAAATTTGGCGAGTGGCTAGCGAACAATCTTAAAATCGAGGTGGAATACAAAAACGAAATGTTTACGACTAGGCAGGCGCACCAAAATCTGATCGAAAAAGGAATGAAGGGAATCAAGAGATTTGATGATCAAGAAGCGGCGAGGATCATTCTGCAAAGTTGGCTCGATTCTAAGGTTCGACCTTAGCAGCGGCTAAGGTCGAACCTTAGAGGGTTTGGCGCAATTATCTTTTTGTGATAAAATAATGATATAAATTTTGATTTTTTATCATGCCTGAAACAAAAAACAAACCTTATCTTTCCGTCATCATTCCTTCCTACAAAGAAGGAAAACGGCTCGGGGCCAATCTCGTGGAGATTGAAAATTATCTGAAAGACAAAAATTTCGAATACGAAGTTATTGTCGTGGTGGACGGGTCGCCGGACAATACGGCGGAACTGGCCAGAGGCCACAAAAACAAGGTCAAGAATCTGCGGGTGATCGATAATAAAAAAAATCACGGCAAAGGTTATGTCGTGAGACAAGGCCTCCTGGAAGCCAAAGGCGATGTTCGGGTTTTTCTGGACGCGGACGGTTCAACTTCGATCAATCATCTCAACACATTTTTGCCCCAGTTCAAAAAAGGTTATGACGTGGTGATCGGATCGCGCGACATCAAAGGCGCGTATATCCAAATTCATCAGCCTAAATATCGCGAGGTTATGGGCGATATGGGGAACTGGCTCATCCGAATCGTTTTGGGGCTATGGAGTTTTCCGGACACACAGTGCGGATTCAAAATGCTGACGGGAAAAGCGGCCGAAGAAATCGCCAGCCGGATGGTAGTGGACCGGTTCGGTTTTGATTTCGAGTTGATCATTCTGGCCAAAAAAATGGGTTTTAAAATAAAGCAGATGCCGGTTCGATGGATGAACGAAGAAGGATCAACTGTAAGTTTGACCGGACCCAACGGTTTCACCCAAGTTATCATCGATCTGTTTAAAACCAAATGGAGATTAATGACGGGAAAATACAAAATCACATAGCGCGTAATATGGTGGAGGAAAAAAAAGAAAAAAATAAAACTGAAAAAATATCCCAGCTTCGCCAGGATTTGGTCACGGGAGACTGGGTGGTGATCGCGCTGGGACGAGGCAAGCGCCCCGGAGAATTTGCGGTGAAAAGAGAAGCCTATCCGCCGCTTTCGGCGCATTGTCCCTTTTGCTTTCCGGAGGAAACGGGGCAGGGGAAAGACGTGCTGATCTACAAGCGAGGCGATGGAGACTGGAGTCTCAGGGTTTTTCCCAACAAATTCCCGGCTTTTTCGAGGAGCCGGCCACCCAGGTATTGGGAGGAAGGGCCCTATTTCGGAATGGACGGAGCGGGATATCACGAGGTGATCGTCACTAGGGATCACGCCCGCCAAATTGCCAATCTTGACCCGATCGAAGTGGCCGAAATAATTGACGGGTACCAGGACCGCTATATCAGCCTGATGAACAAAAAAAGCGTCAGCTATATTGAAATTTTCCATAACCATGGCAAAGAAGCGGGAGCCTCCATCGAACATCCCCACTCACAGTTGATGGCGATTCCCGTCGTTTCTCCGGGAATAACGCTCGAACTCACTGGAGCCGAGGAATACCACAAATCAAATCGGAAATGCGTTTATTGCACGATAGCCGAATGGGAACTTAAGGATAGAAAAAGATTGATTTTTGAAAACGATAATTTTTTGGCATTCTGCCCTTTTGCATCGCGAGCCGCTTTCGAGGTCTGGGTGATGCCTAAAAGCCACAAACCGTATTTCGAAAGGATCAATAATGAAGAAAAAGTCGATCTGGGAGAAGCTCTGCAAAAAGCGGTTCACGCCATTTATAAGACTCTCGAAGATCCGCCGTATAATTTTTATATCCACACCTCGCCTTGCGACGGGAAAGATTATCCCCATTACCATTGGCACATTGAAATTCTGCCGCACACGGCGACCTGGGCCGGCTTTGAGCTTTCCACCGGCATAGAAATTTCCACGATCGAACCGGAAGAAGCGGCGGAAGAGTTAAGAAAAAATATATAAATTTTTGATAGACGCCGGACGTCTACAAATGATTAATAATGCTACATTTTGACTATTCCTCCTGGTTTTCGAATTTTCCGCCGGAGATAGCGACGTTTCTCATTGCGATGCTGCCGATTTCGGAACTGCGGGCGGCGATTCCAATCGGCATAAAAATTTATCATCTTCCGATCTGGTCGGTTTACACCTGGTCGGTTTTGGGAAATCTGGTGCCGATGATCCTCATCGTTCTTATCCTCCAGCCGATTGCGGATTTTTTGTCCCGCCACTTCAGAATATTTCACAAATTTTTCGATTGGCTTTTCGAGCATACCCGGAAAAGGGGAGCGAAAAAATTTGAAAGATGGGGCGAGTTGGCCGTTTTTATCCTGACGGCTACTCCCATTCCGCTGCTCGGCGGCTGGAGCGGGCCGCTGGCGGCGTTTGTGTTCAATGTAAAATTGAAAAAATCGATACCGCTTATTATTTTAGGATGCATGGCGGCGGGAACGATAGTAATCTTGATCACCTTATATTTATAGTTAGAAAAAATTATGAAAAAAAATCTTGTTGTCGGCAATATGAAAATGAACCCGGTGAGCTTGGCTGAGTTTGAACGCTATTTAGACGCGCTCGAAAAAGAAATAAAAGGAAAAAAATTTGAAAAGACAGAAATCGTCATTTGCCCGCCGGCGATTTATTTCAAACAATTTCTCGACCGGAAATTGAAGAATATCAAACTGGGCGCCCAAAATATTTTCTGGGAGTATCAGGGGGCTTATACCGGAGAAATTTCCGCGGGAATGGTAAAATCAATGGAAGCAAATTTCGTTATTGTCGGCCACAGCGAAAGAAGAAAATATTTCGGAGAAAATGAAGAGATAATCAACCTGAAACTGAAGGCGATACTCAAAAGCGGCCTCCAGGCGGTTTTGTGCGTCGGGGAAAGCCTGGAAGAGAGAAAGAGGGGAAATACGGCGCCGGTTCTCAAAAAACAGATAAAAAATTGCCTGGAGGGGATCGGCAGCGGGAAAATAGAATATACAAGCATAGCCTACGAGCCTCTTTGGGCGGTTGGAACGGATGAATTGCCGACGGCGGACGAAATACTCGAAGCCAAGCTGATTATTAAAAAAACTTTAGCGGAAATATACGGCCTAAAAAGCGCGGGAAAAATTCGGCTGCTTTACGGCGGGAGCGTGAAATCATATTTGGTAAAGCAAGTCTGTCTTGATCCGGCGATGGACGGAGTGCTGGTCGGGCGGGAAAGCCTCGCGCCGTACGAATTCATCAAAATCGCGGAGATGATTGATAAAAATTAAAAATTTCCGACTATGCTTGCCAGCGTCAAAGACATTTTATGGGAAGCGAAAAACAACGGTTATGCCGTTGGAGCTTTCAACGCGTCAAATATGGAAGTTGCCCAGGCCATTATCCGGGCGGCGGCCAAGAAAAAATATCCGGCCATTATTCAGGTTACGGAAAAAACCTTGAGCTATGCCGGCGACAGCGTCATTGTGGAAGTCATCAAAGCCGTTATCGAAAAAGAATCCGGTTCTCTTCCGATCGGTTTCCATCTTGATCATGGAAAGAGTCTGGACGTGGTAGCTCGGGCGATTGAACTGGGCTTTACTTCCGTTATGATCGACGCTTCTGAATATAATCTTCAAGACAATATCGCCATTACCAAAAGAGTGGTGGATTTTGCCCATCCTAAAAAGGTGACCGTTCAGGCAGAAATCGGCAAAGTTCCTCACTTGGGCGGGATGGAGCTCAATCCTGACTGGGA
>JAVHPA010000042.1:0-4150 GCA_036170345.1 Candidatus Moraniibacteriota bacterium | reverse complement strand
GGCGAGGGGGGAAAAACGACCACGGCCGTCAATCTTTCCACTTCTCTCGCCCAAGCGGGAAAGTTTGTCTTGCTCGTCGATCTTGATCCGCAGGCCAACGCGACGAGCGGCTTGGGCGTTGATCCGAGAACTCTCAAAAAAAGTCTCTATCACAGCTTGGTGCTGGGCGAGCATCCCACGCCTCTGATCGTGAAGCTGCAAACTTTCGGCCACAGCCTTTTGCCGTCGAACCGCGATCTGGCCGGCGCTTCCATCGAACTCGTCAATCTTGAAAATCGCGAATACCGCCTCTATAATGTCTTGCGCCAGATCCGGACCGAATATGATTATATCATCATCGACAGTCCGCCGAGCCTCGGTCCGCTCACCGTGAACGGCCTGGTCGCATCGGACGAAGTAATCATTCCGGTGCAATGCGAATATTACGCGCTTGAAGGCTTGAGCCAGCTTCTCGAAACCATCAACCTGGTTCGTGACAATCTCCAACCCGATCTCAAAGTGATGGGAGCGCTGCTGACGATGTTCGACCGGCGCAACCGCTTGAGTTATCAAGTCGTCCGTGAGGTGAAGGATCATTTTCCCGGGAAAGTTTTTGACGCGATCATTCCGAGGAGTATCCGCCTCGCCGAAGCGCCGAGTTTTGGAAAATCCATTTTTGATTTTGATATTTTCTCGAAAGGCGCCCGGGCCTATAAAAACCTGGCGCAGGAAGTTTTGCGGATGGAAAAAGAAAAAGAAACTAAATTTCATCTTTAGATCTAAGGTTCAACCTTAGCCGCTGCTAAGGTTGAACCTTAGAAAAAAACAATGGCAAATAACAACGTTCTCGGCCGCGGTCTGGCCTCGCTTATTCCTCCGAAGAATAAAACGCCCAAATCGGAAAATGAAAATCAGCCGCGAAGTAATTTTTCAAAAGAAATAAGGGTGCCGGATCAGTCGGCGCTTCAAGATGAATTTTTGGAAGTGCCAATCGAAAAAATCGCCGCCAATCCCCAACAGCCCCGGCACGATTTTGACGAAAAGGAATTGCAGGAACTGGCCGACTCCATCAAAGAACATGGGATCATCCAGCCGCTCATTGTGGCGAAAATTGCGCCCGAGCAATACGAACTCATCGCCGGAGAACGGCGGCTCAAGGCGGCCAAATTGGCCGGACTCACGATGGCGCCGGTGATCGTCCGCGAGGAAGCGGGCGAGCGGGAAAAACTGGAGCTGGCGCTCGTGGAAAATATCCAACGGCGCGATCTCAACCCGATTGAAGAGGCCCGCTCTTTCAAAAAATTGATCGAAGAATTTGATCTCACTCAAGAGCAGATCGCCGACAAAGTGGGCAAAAGCCGGAGCGCCGTGGCAAACAAAACCAGGCTCCTCACCTTGCCCGTTGAAATCCAGCGCGCGCTCATCGAAGGAAAAATTTCGGAAGGCCATGCCCGCACGATTCTCGCCATTGAAAACCCGGAAAAACAGCGGGCTTTGTTCGAACTGATCCTCAAAGATAATCTCACTGTCCGCCAAGCCGAAGACAAGGTTCGCGAAGTGACAGTCAATACTCACCAACGCCGGTTGAGCCCCGCTGCTGATCCGTATCTCAAAGAAAAAGAAGACCAAATCGCCCAAGCTCTCGGGACGAAAGTGACGATAAAAAAATCCGGCGGAGGCGGAAAGATCATTGTTGATTATTATTCCGACGAAGAGCTCGAAAACATCGCCAAGCGATTTTTATAATTTTCAATTTTCAATTTCTAATTTTCAAAAAAATTCCAATTAACCAATGATTCAATTTTCAAATGAAATACGATCTTGAAGAAAGAACCAAAAAATTCAGCAAAGAAGTGATTGGTTTGCTGGTCAAAATAAAAAGAAACAGAATTAATGAAAACATAATTTCTCAACTGGCGAGGTCGGCAACAAGTGTCGGAGCCAACTATTGCGAAGCCAATGGCGCCAGTTCCAAGAAAGATTTCCGTAATAAAATTTTCATCTGCCGAAAGGAAATTCAAGAAACGAAATATTGGCTGGAAATTCTGGCTGAATCCAACCCTGAAATCAAAGATAAGCTGAGAAAGCTTTGGAAAGAAGCCCACGAGCTTACGCTTATTTTCAATAAAATATCAACAACACTCTCACCAAAAAATTGAAGAATTGAAAATTGAGAAATTGAGCATTGTTTGAAAATTGAAAATTAGAAATTGAAAATTTAGGAATGGTTTGGAGCTTTGTTGGATATTGAGATTTCGATATTGGGATTTAATAAATTGTTTTTGAGCTTTGTCATTTGGATTTACGGGATTTATTCTTTCCTCACCAGCCCCACCATAATTCCCGCTTTGCGCAGCTGCTGGCGAATGCGGGTTTTGGCGTATGAAGTTCGTGCGATGCGGATCCAATCCTGATTGGGGGTCTTTGGTTCTTTTGAAGTGAGGATTTCCACCACTTGCCCGTTTTTGATCTTATAGTCGAGCGGCACCAGTTTGCCGTCGGCTTTCGCGCCGGTGGTCCGGCTTCCGATCTCGCTATGGACCGCGTAGGCAAAATCAATGGGCGTGGCTTCCTCGGGAAGATCGATAATGTCTCCCTTGGGAGTGAAAGCGAAAATGTGGTTTTGAAAAAAATCGATCCGGAGCCCCTGCAGATATTCTAAGCTGTCCGGGCCGAATTCTTTCTGCCATTCCCGCAGCTGCTTGACCCACTCTAATTCTTTTTCGGGAACGTCAACCGGCGGCCGGCGGCCGAAAATATAATCGCGCCAGCTTTGGGGCGAGGAATATATCCAATGGGCGGCGATACCGAATTCGGACTCGTCGTGCATGCGGGGAGTGCGGATCTGAATTTCGATTATTTTTCCCGACGGTCCGAAAACGGTGGTGTGGAGAGACCGGTAGCCGTTGGGCTTGGGGAGAGAAATATAATCCTTGATCCGGCCGACCAGCGGGCGGTATTTTTTATGGACGATCCCCAAAGCCTCGTAGCAATCGGGAATGCCCGGGACGATCACCCGGACGGCCATTACGTCGTGAACCTGCTGGATATTCATATCGTATTTTTTTAGTTTCAGAAAAAAGCGGTAAATATGCTTGGCCCGGCCATGAATGTCAATGACTTTTATTTTACTGCTGACAAGTTCTTCGCGGAGCTCTTTGATGGCCAGATCGACATATTCTTTTCGTTCCTTGAATTCCTTCTCCATGAGGTCTTTCGCGAATTCATAATTTTTCGGATCAAGATATTTGAATGACAAATCTTCGAGCTCCCCTTTTATTTCTCCGATACCGAGGCGGTTGGCGATGGGAGCGTAAATTTCCATCGTTTCTCTGGCTATCCTTTCCTGTTTTTCCGGAGGGAGAGCCTCAAGAGTCCGCATATTGTGCAAACGGTCGGCCAGCTTGATGAGCACCACCCGGATGTCTTCGGCCATAGCCAAAAAAATCTTGCGAAGATTCTCCAGTTGAATTTCTTTTTTGTCGCCGCGCAATTTGAATTTTCCCAACTTGGTGATCCCGTCCACAAGGCGCGCGATTTCGTCCCCGAATTTTTTTCGGATTTCCTCCAAAGTTACGTCCGTATCTTCGGGGACGTCATGGAGAAGCGCGGCAGCGGTGGTCTTGGAACGCATTCCGATTTCGGCCAGGATCGCGGCCGTGGCAACGGAGTGTTCGAAATAATCCTCTCCGGATTTTCTTTTTTGTCCTTCGTGGGCTTTTTTGGCAAATTCAAAGGCCTCGGTAACGAGCGCCCGTTGTTTTTGGTCGAGGGGATTTTTGAATTTGGTGAAGAGCTCCTGGAGAGTCATGCAGAAATTTTTAATTTCTAATTAACCTAATTGATCTAATCAAATTCCAAATCCCAAGCTCCAATTTCTGGATATTGGACATTCGGGTATTGGGATTTTGTTAGAAATTAGAAATTAGGATTTAGAAATTTTATTTGCATTCTTTGTTTGAGCACTTCACCTTTCCTTTTACCTGATAAACAAGCGGATTTTGGCACTTGGGGCACAGCTCGCCGGTGGGTTTGTTCCAAAGTGAAAAATCGCAATTAGGATAATTTGAACAACCGTAAAAAATTCTTCCCTGTTTAGACTTTCGCTCTACGATGTCGCCCGCCTCCGCCAAGGCTATGGCGGGCAAGCCCTCTTTACACTTTGGGCACT
>JAVHPA010000041.1:0-4182 GCA_036170345.1 Candidatus Moraniibacteriota bacterium | reverse complement strand
TATTTGCCTTGTGCGGGCCAAGGTGGAAAAAGAGGGGAAAATAGCGGTTCCCGGAAAGATCATCGGAAGCTTTATTAGTAATATCGCGGATAATGAGAAAATAGCCGCCGAAGTTAAGGATCATACGCTTTATCTGGCTTACCAAGGAAATAAAGCTTCAATCAAAGGATTGGATGCTAAAGATTTTCCCCTAATTCCCAAACCCCAAACTGATCCAATTTTGGAAATCGAAAGCCAAGCCTTTCAGGAAAGCGCGATCAAGATTCTTCCTTGCGCGGCCACCGCAGAGACAAGGCAAGAGCTCACGGGCGTTTTTATGGGCTTTGAAGAAAATAAATTAACCTTAGCAGCGACAGACAGTTTTCGTCTGGCAGAAGCGACAATAAAGCTTAAGGAGGAAAAACCTAATGCCAGTTATCAAAAATATATAGCCAAAAATAGTTCCATTATTATTCCAGCCAAAACTCTTCAAGAAGTGGCGCGCAGCATCGGCCCGGAAAGCGGGAAGTTAAAAATATATGTCGGCGAAAATCAAATTTTTTTTGAAGTGGATGAAACTCTTTTTATCTCGCGGCTTATCGACGGGAAATATCCGGAGTACAAGCAGGTAATTCCAAAAAATTTTTTAGCCGGCCTTAAGCTTAAAAAAGATGATTTATTGCGGGCGGTGCGGGTGGCTAGTATTTTTTCCGACAGCAAGAGCCGGGAAGTGAAATTAAGGGTTAAAGAGGGAGAGAAAAAAATAAAAATAGAAGCCCAGTCAGTGGAATCAGGCGAAAATATGACGGAAGTGGAAAGCGCCATGACGCTCAAGGGAAGCGCCGTGATCGCGTTTAACAACCGCTATCTGATTGACGGACTAAATACCCTTTCTTCCGAAGAAATATATATCGGATTTAACGACTCTTTCGGCCCGGTGATTTTTCGCGAAATAGTTGGAGAAAAACCAAGAGAAGATTTTCTCCATATTATTATGCCAATAAGAAGTTAGCCCACAGGCGTGATGAAATCAATCAAAGACATCCTTCGGCGCAAAAATATATTTTCCCGGGGGAAAAGCAAGGCCGAGCCCGACGAAAAAACAATTATCAAGGTTTTTCAAGAAGCAGCTTTAGTTGAAATAAGAAATTTATTTCCCGAAGATTTAAAGGGTGTCTATCTAAAAAATAAAACGCTCCATGTGAAAACGGCTCATCCAGCCATAGCGAGCGAGGTTTGGGGAAAGAGAGAAAAAATTATAAATAAATCCAATCAGATACTCGGGAGTGATGAAATCAAAGAGATAAGGGTGAAATAATATTGCAAATAAACGCGCTAAAAAATCTGTCCCGCTTAAGCGGGACAGATTTTTTATCAGCGAAAATTAAGCCAGCCTTAATTGCACGTATCAAGGTTGTCTTGAACGTCCGATCCTTTTTGATCACTAGCCCATTTCTGCACGCCTTTTTCCCAAGCGGCGAATTGAGGATCCTTTTCCGGATTTTTAGGAACCGGTCCTTGGGGATTGTCTTTATCCACCCAATAGAGAATATCATGAGCGGTTAATACGTTCTTTTTCTTTTCTTTGGTGTTATCAGGACAGCTGTCGCCCGCCGGAAGACAGTATTTGCCTTTTTTGGTCTTGCAAACTTTCGTGTCTTGTCCATTACCATTAATATCTCCGTCAAGGACCGGTTTGCCGGTTTTGATATCTTTCGGACTGGGGAAGTTTTCAACGGAGGTATTGGCGAGAGCTTTGTCCATAAAGGCGCGCCAAATGGGGGCGGCGGTAAAAACTCCATCCGCGCCCTGAGCCATTGGAGAATTGTCATTATTTCCCGCCCAAACGCCCGTGACAAGCGAAGGGGTGTATCCCATTGTCCAGCCGTCCCGCCATTCATTGGTAGTTCCGGTCTTGGCGGCGACTTGGCGATTATCAAAGCGTAGGGGAGAGTTTGTTCCAAAAACAGGAGCGCGTAAGTTATTAGTTGAAAGAATGGTGTCGATTTGAGCGCAAACATCTGTGTCTAAAACTTTTTCTCCGGCCGTGCTCGCAGCTTGCTCTAAAATATTGCCCTTTGCGTCTTCTGTTTTGAGAATGGCCGTCTTGTCGTGGCGAACGCCTCCAGTGGCGAAAGTTCCAAACGCGGCGGTATGATCCACCAGCTTCACTTCGCCTCCTCCCAGGACCAAGGAGAGGCCATAGCGGCCGCGATTTTGGAGCGTAGTGATCCCCATGGACTGGGCGGTATTGATGGCGTTGTCCACGCCGGCGAGATAAAGAGTTTTGACCGCTGGGATATTCAGCGACATTGCCAGCGCATCTTGCATTTTCACCGGTCCGCGAAATTCACCGGAATAATTTTTTGGAGTATAAGGATTATCTTTAGTTCCAAAATTTGTTTCTGTATCAAAAAGAATGGTGCTAGGAGTGTATCCCTTTTTGAAAGCGGTGGCGTAAACGTAGGGTTTGAAAGAAGATCCCGGCTGACGATCCCGGATGGCCACATTGACGTTGCCGTCAATGCTTTTGTCGAAATAATTTTTGGAGCCTACCATAGAGAGGATTTGTCCGGTCCGGGGATCAATGGCGACCAGCGCGGCGTTTGTGAAGCGGTATTTTTTTCCATTCTGATCAACTCCGCTTCGGACAGCTTCTTCGGCAATCTGCTGTTTTGGCCAGTCGAGAGTGGTGTAAACCTTCATGCCGCCTTCTTCCACTTGCTGCTCTCCGTATTTCGCCACCAATTGATCTTTGACATAAAGAACAAAATGAGGAGCGTCAATTCTTTCCTGAAAAGGTTTTATTTCCGCTAAAACATCAAAATCTTTAGCTGATTTAGCCTGATCCTGGGTGACATAGCCAAGCTTAGCCATCTGATCCAGTACATATTCCTGGCGAGCCTTCAGATCTTCCAGATGGTCTCCATAGGGCGAATAAAAAGTCGGAGCCTTGGGGAGGGAAGAGAGAAGCGCCGATTCAGCCAGCCCCAAATCCTTGGCGTCCTTTCCAAAAAAAGTTTGGGCGGCGGCCTGAATGCCATAGGCGTTTGATCCATAGGGAATTTCATTGAGATACATTTCAAGGATCTGGTCTTTCGAAAATTTTTGCTCCAGCTCCACAGAGAGAATAACCTCCTTTACTTTTCGGGTGAAAGTTTTTTCCGGAGTAAGCACGGAATTTTTAATCAGCTGCTGGGTGATGGTGGAGCCTCCCTGGGAAGCGCTTCGGCCCATGACGTCATAAAGAGCTGCGCGGGCGATAGCCTTGAATTGAACGCCGTGGTGGTTGTAGAAATCCTGGTCTTCGGCGGAGACAGTGGCGGCCTGGATGGTTTTGCCCATGTCGGAAAGTGATATCTGGGTGCGTTTTTCTTCACCGTGAATTTCATAAAGCAAATGCTCGCCGGTGCGGTCATAGATTTTGGTAGACTCGATCACTTGCCGGGCGTTCAGTTTTCCGGGGCTCGGCAGATCTTTCGCGTAATAGGCAAAAACACCAACGGAAAGCAAAATCACGAGGATGACGAGCCACATCGCCAATTTCAAAAGCCAACGCAACCAGCGTCTTTTTGGCTTTTTTAAGGCATTTTTAGTGTTATCGACAAGGGAGTTTTTCATCGAGCTTTATTACGAAATTTTGGAGTTAATGCTTTCGGTTGTTTATTTTTTTCAATTAACGATTCAATGATCTTTTTAGCAATATTTATTTCGGGATAAACTTTATCGAAAACCTTAAAACAAGCCATGGTATTGATTTCAATTATACGCGGTTTTCCGGAGGAATCAATAAGAATGTCGAGGCCAGCAAATTCAAGATGCGTTTTTTTTGCTATAGTTTTTGCGAATTTAAGTAACTGTTTTTTTTCTTCCACTCGCTTAGATATCGAACCGTATACATTAGTGCGCCATTCTCCCTTTGGCGCAATTCGCTTCATAGGTCCGAAAACATTTTCTCCGACAATAAAAACTCGGTAATCCGCATTTATTTTGTAGAATTTTTGGAAGAGGTAAAGTTGTCGATCTCCCGCTCTTTCTTGGATAAATCGCAGAAATTTCTTTTTGGAGTTTATTTTAAAAACTTGTTTCCCTAGACTACCGCTAGCGATTTTCGCGACAAAAGGTGATCCCAGTTCTTTTTTTAAGAAAGAAAAAGAGATATTTTCACTATAAATAGTTTTTAAGCAGGGAATTTTTTTTGTT
>JAVHPA010000040.1:0-4198 GCA_036170345.1 Candidatus Moraniibacteriota bacterium | reverse complement strand
TATATTTGCAATAAATGCAATCTAGCCATAAACAAAGAAATTAAATCTGAAACGCCGCAATGCCCCGATTGCCACGGAAGCGATTTTAGGGAAGAAAAAGCGGTAGAAGTCGGAAATATATTTAAACTCGGAACAAAATACAGCGCGCCTTTTAATCTTTCAGTTGACAACGAAAAAGGGGAAAAGATAACTTTGATCATGGGCTGTTACGGAATCGGCCTCCAACGGCTCATGGGAACCGTGGTTGAGATTAGTAATGATGAAAAGGGAATTATCTGGCCGGAATCGATTGCGCCTTTCAAGGTTCATCTAATTAGTCTTGGAAAAGATACGGAATCGGAAAAAATATACCAAGATCTTCTAAAGAAAAATATTGAAGTATTGTACGACGATCGGGACGTAAGCGCCGGAGAAAAGTTTGCCGATGCGGATCTCATTGGCCTTCCGTATCGCGTGGTCGTTAGCGAAAAATCCCTCAAAAGCGGGGGAGTGGAAATAAAAAAACGCCCGGATCCAAAAGGCGAAATTATTTCGACTGACAAAATAGTAGCAGAATTATCTAAATAACATTCCTAATTAGTCATCCTGCGTCAGTCGAAGTGGCTGGCGTTTTTTTGATCTAAGAAATATCATCTTTAACTGCAATATTCGCTTCGCTCAGCTGTTTTTTATCCACTTCGCTTGGGCTGTCCATCATCAGGTCCCGGCCGCTTCCGTCTTTGGGAAAAGCGTATATATCGCGGATGGAGTCCAAATCGTGAAGCACCATCAAGATGCGGTCGATTCCCGGAGCATTTCCTCCGTGGGGAGGAGCGCCGTATTTGAAAGCGCGGACCAGCGCGCCGAAGCGTTCGTCCACGTCTTTTTTGGAATAATTCGCGATTTCAAAAGCTTTATACATTATTTCCGGATCGTGGTTCCGGATGGCGCCGCTGGAGGCTTCAAAACCGTTCAGTACCAAGTCGTATTGATAGGCTAGAACATCCAGAGGATCTTTTTCTTGAAGCGCCTGGAGCCCTCCTTGAGGCATAGAAAAAGGATTATGTTCAAAATCAATTTTTTTCGGATCAATTTCCGAATAGGAATACATCGGAAAATCAACAATCCAGCACCAGGCCGCCAAGCTATTGTCTTTCAAACCCAATTTGGCCGCGCATTCGTTGCGGACGACTCCCAGGCTCAAACAGACTATTTTCCAGTCACCGGCTCCGAAAAATATAATATCGCCCTCTTTGGCGCCAACTTCATTGGCAATTTTTTGCGCCAGAGCGTCGCCTAAAAACTTCACGATGGGCGATTGCAATTTTCCTTCGCGGATGAGCATATAAGCCAATCCCTTGGCCTCTTTGATTTTCGCGATTTCGGTCAGTTCGTCAATTTCTTTTCTCGTGAATTTTGCTCCGCCTTCAACTTTCAAGGCGTGGACGACACCGCTTTTATTGATTGCGTCCGAAAATATCGAAAATCCGCAATCTTTCACTATTTCCGTGATCGGCCTAATTTCCATTTCAAACCTCGAGTCCGGCTTATCCGTTCCGAAACGGGTCATGGCTTCCCGCCAGGGAATCCTCTCAATTTTTCCGTTTTTATCCAGATTGACAAGTTTCTTTTGGGAAAATTTTTTCGTCAGATCTATCATCAAAGGATCCGTAATGTCCAAAATGTCTTCTTGCGTCACAAAACTCATCTCCATATCAAGCTGATAAAACTCGCCATAATGTCTGTCCATGCGGGGATCTTCGTCCCTGAAGCAGGGGGCGATCTGAAAATATCGGTCCAAGCCACCGACCATCAAAAGCTGTTTGAATTGCTGGGGGGCTTGGGGAAGGGCGTAGAATTTCCCCGGGTGAAGCCGGGAGGGAACCAGAAAGTCGCGCGCTCCTTCCGGAGAAGAATTGGCGAGGATCGGCGTTTGGATCTCGATAAAATCCCGCGCCTGAAAATAATTCCTTATATATTGAATATATCTGTCTTTCAGTTCGAGCAGTTTTTGGAGCTCCGGTCGACGAAGATCAATGAAACGATACTGCAACCGCAAAGTCTCATTGGCTTCGTCTGATTTTTCTTCGTCCAGCTCAAAAGGAGGCGTTTCGGATTTATTGAAAATCGTAAGTTCGCTTATTTCGACTTCTATCTCGCCGGTCGCGAGTTTGGGATTAATCATCTCCGCGGGCCTCGCGGCAACCGTGCCGGCGGCTTTCACGACCCACTCGTGCCGCAATTTGTCCGCCTCTTTCCACGCCTCATGATCAATCGCGGAATCAAATTTGATTTGCGTCAGTCCGTAACGATCCCGCAAATCAATAAAAATAATCCCGCCGTGATCCCGCCGTCGATGCACCCAGCCAGCCAGAACAACCTTTTGGTCGATATGGGACTTATTTAATTCCCCGCAAGTGTGCGTCCTTAGCATAAATAAATAGTACTTTATTTTAGAATATTATTCAAGACTACATTCCGGATGGTTGCTTTCACCCTTTTTATCTGATAGTATTATTACATATCAATCCTTTTTTAAGAGAGATTTTTTATTAGCTGAAATTATAATATTTAGGAATAACCTATGAAAACAAATAACTGGTTACACCTAAAAAAACAAGATCCTAAAATATACAATGCGATTAGAGCTGAAATGAAAAGGCAAGAGGATGGACTTGAATTAATTCCCTCCGAAATCGCGGCTTCTTCAGCTGTAATTGAAGCTTTAGGTTCGGTGCTTACAAATAAATACAGCGAGGGCTATCCGAGAAAAAGATATTATGGGGGGCAGACGAACGTTGACCGAGTGGAGGAAATCGCCCAAGAGAGGGCTAAAAAGCTTTTTGGGGTTCCTCATGTGAATGTTCAGCCATATTCCGGAAGCCCGGCCAATTTTGCGGTATATATTGCTACTTGTAAGCCAGGGGATATGGTTTTTGGGCAAAATTTACCCGACGGGGGACATCTGACCCATGGATGGAAAGCCAGCGCCACCAGTATGTTTTATAAAACATACGGCTATCATGTAAAAGAAAATGGATATCTTGATTTGGATGAAATACGCCAAAAAGCCAAAGAGTTAAAGCCAAAACTTATTTGGGTGGGAGCTACGGCTTATGTTCGAGAATTCCCTTTTAAAGAACTTTCCGAAATTGCTGATGAAATCGGAGCAATTCTTGCGGCTGATATAGCGCATATAGCCGGATTAGTTATTGCCGGAGTTCATAAAAGCCCGGCCAAATATGCTCATATTATTACTACAACAACTCATAAAACTTTACGCGGCCCGCGTGGCGGTATGATAATGGTCACGCACAAGGGTCTAAAAAAAGACCCTGAATTAGCCCAAAAGATTGACAAGGCTGTTTTTCCGGCGCTGCAAGGAGGACCTCATGATCATCAGACTGCGGCTATCGCCGTTGCACTCGGAGAAGCTATGCACCCATCGTTCAAGAAATACGCCCAGCAAGTCGTTAAAAACGCCAAAGCGCTTTCAAAAGCGCTGATGAAAAGGGGGATTAAGCTGGTTAGTGACGGCACAGATAATCACATGATGCTTATTAAATGCGGAAAAGGCAGAGGTATCTTCATTCAGGACGCGCTGGAAGCCGCTGGCATCACACTTAATAAAAATACGATTCCGAAAGACCCTTCCTCCCCATTTTATCCGAGCGGTGTCCGATTAGGCCCGCCGTTCATTACGGTTAGGGGGATGAAGGAAAAAGAGATGGAAAAAATCGCGGCTTGGATATCCGAGGTTATGGAGGAAGTCAAGAATTTCGAATTTCCCGAAAGCAAAGATAAAATTAAACCGACATTCATTAGATTTCGAAAGTACATCAAACAAAATAGAAGGCTTGCTGCGATAAAAAATGAAGTAAAAAAACTTTGCAGTAAATTTCCCCTATATAAGGATTTTAAGTAGCCCGCTTCAATATTCAATGTTAGAATAAAGCAAAACTACTGCTTTTTTTCACCATTTATGCTAATATTATATTCAGAAGGAAGAAATTACAAATATTTTTGATCTTAAGGGAGCTGCGATTCTTGACAAAATAAATGCGACCAATAAAAACGAAAAAAATTATTCTCCGGCGATTCAGAATGTCCGACGCGAAATCAATAGTGAGACATGCGAATGACAAACTTGTTGCCAGAAATTTGGAAAGGCTTCCCCATCCCTACACAATGAAAGACGCAAAAGTGTGGCTAAGAAAAA
>JAVHPA010000039.1:0-4340 GCA_036170345.1 Candidatus Moraniibacteriota bacterium | reverse complement strand
AAGAGATATAAAACAAAGAGATTTAAGTTACGTCCGTGTAGTATATAAAAGAAACGAGGCTTTGTCAATCCATTGAAGTTATGGACTACGCTTGAGCGTTGGATAGTATTTTGATTAGGTTCTGCACGCTGTCCCAATCGTGAATGGAAATAGCATAAGCCTCGGGAGAGATTTTTTTCATCAAGGCCAGACCTTCGGTGATTTTTTCTTTTGAAACGAGATCGGATTTAGTGAGCAGGATGATTTCTTTTTTCTTGGTCAGCTCCTTCGAATAATCATCAAGTTCTTTGCGCACAGTTTTATAATCACGCATCAGATCATCGGATTCGAGGGAAATGCAATGCGCCAAGACTTTTGTCCTCTGGATATGTTTCAAAAATTTTATGCCCAAACCTTTGCCTCTCGAAGCGCCTTCGATGAGACCGGGGATGTCGGCGATGACAAGATCATCCAAAACTCCGAGATTCGGCTCCAGCGTCGTAAAGGCGTAATTCGCCACCTTTACGTTGGCATTGGTGATTTCGTTCAAGAGACTTGATTTTCCGGCATTCGGAAGTCCGACAAAGCCAATGTCGGCGATGAGCCTGAGTTCAATGAAAAGTTCAAATTCCTCTCCTGGTTCTCCTTCCTCATATTCTTCTGGGCTGGTGTTCTTTGAAGATCGGAAAAAGAAATTACCGCGGCCTCCCAGGCCGCCTTTGGCCACCAATATTTTTTCTCCGGGCTTAACTATTTCAAATCCCGATCCCGTTTTGAGGTTTTTAATGACGGATCCGATCGGAATGGTCAGAGTCAGATCCCGGCCGTTATGCCCGGTCGAGCGATCCGCTTTGCCGTTTCGGCCCGGGCCGGCGAAATATTCTTTTCTTTGCTTATACTTGTTCAGCGCCGTGAGATCCCTTACGCTTTCAAAAAAAACATTTCCGCCCTCTCCGCCCTTTCCGCCGGTCGGACCGAGGCTCATCTTGATCTTATCAAAAGCCACGATGCCATTTCCGCCTTTGCCGGCGCGCACAATAATTTTTACTTCATCGGTAATCATAGAGTTACCTTACCTTCCAATAATGGTTTTGGCAATGGGGGAGCGGGAATAAAAAAACCATCCACAAGGGATGAATTTTTAATTTTGCTGCGATTATGGGACGAACTCCGAACTTATTTATTAGATTTTTGTTAAATTGTCGAAAAAAATAGTCAAGGCTAGAGCTTTAGAAATTAAATAATTTCTTCCTATATTTTCTCTCCATAAAACACTCCATACCCAGCTAAGCCATTATTAACCATCTTATATTGCGCAAGACCAGCCGGAGCATTTTTTGTAACTGTTTCAGGCATAAATCGCAACCAAGAACCAATTTTAGCAAAAGGGTAAGCAAGTAGAGAACGCCTGTATAAAATAGCAGAAGTTTTTTTGACATCTTTTGTTTTATCAAAAGATTTAATATTTTTAAATCCCGCTTCTTCCATCAATTTTTTAAATTCAGAAAATTGTGAAATATTAGGAAGAGCTAATCCTTCGAGGAAATCCTTGTACAATGTGTCTTCCGATTTTAGGACATCTCTCATTAAAAATCCATCAGCGAGAATCAGTCTTCCTCCTCTCTTTAAAATTCGATATGCTTCTTTTAAGAAATCAATTTTATTTTCTGCATGGCATACACTTTCGATTGCCCACACAACATCAAATGAATCATCGCTAAAATCTGTATTCGTATAATCCAATAAAATAAATTTTACCTTATCCGATACTCTATGTCTTGAGGCTAATTCACGAGCTTTGATAAGCTGTTTATCGCTTATATTTATACCGGTAATATGAGTTCCAATATTTTTTGCTAACCAAATTGAACTTCCGCCAATTCCGCATCCGGCATCAAGAACCTTATCTGTTGCTTTAATTCTAGCAAGATTTGCCAAGAATTTATTTTCATTGAGCATCGCTTGAGCATAAGATTTTGTTCCTTTATCCCAAAATCCATAATGCAAGGCGTTGCTTTCAGAATCTCTATTAACAAAAAGTTTATAATACGGAATTGTATCGTTATAATATTTTATTATATACTCTTTATCCATTCTCGCTTTAATGATTTAATAAAAAAATTCTTACATAAATCTTAAATTTCGGTGCTGGGGCGGTAGGATTCGAACCCACGAATGGTGGCTTCAAAGGCCACTGCCTTACCACTTGGCGACGCCCCAGTGTTTATTCTTTCACGATCTTACCTCCGAATATATCCACCGCTTCCTGCAGGAGGCTTTTTTTCTCTTTGAAATCCGGATATTCGGCTTGGAATTCTTTTTCGGTGAGCGTTTTTATTTTCAAATTAACGCCTGTTATCTTATCAATCGCGTCTTCAATTGTCAATCGATTTTGGGTTTCGGTGATCTTGTCTTTATAAAAATCATACTTGGTTTTGATGATCAGGGTGTTTCCTTCAATGAGCGAAGGATTGGCCATTTTGAGGACGGACGATAGGGAATGATTGTAGCTTTTGAGGGATTCCATAATATCCAGCCATCCGGAGACGATGAGTTCAAGATCGCCATTCGCATTTTCTTTGCGAACTGGTTTAGCGGATTCTTTTTTTGGTTCCGCTGCGATTTTTGCAGATTTATTTTCCACGGCTGGTTTGATATCGACTGTTTCTTTTTTCTTGTTATTAGCTTGAGTTGCAATTGACGGAGCAGGGGAGGCGATTTGATTGCCGGAGTCGTCAGCAATTTTACTAATAGATATCTTGGCAACACTTGCTTCGAGAAACAGCTGGGGAATCTGGCTGTTTTTGAAGCGCTCGGTATTTTCCTGAAGAACATTGATCATATCCAATATTTCATCGGTTTCTATTTCGGAAATTTGTTTTTGGATCTGTCCTAACCTTTCTTTGGTCAGCTCATAAGAAAGTTTTTTCCCCAGCTCCGGATTTATCTTGAGAACCAGCATCTGCCGGAGATAATTAAGCAGCGCTTTGCCAAAATTTTTGAAATCGATGCCGGATTCCCGCAGGTCGGCGATTCTCGAAAAGACAGCGGGAAAGTTATGTTCCACTAATTGACCCACGAAATCGGCTATTTCTTTTTCCGAAACTGTTCCCAGGATGAACTCAACTTCCTTGGCCGTAACCTTTTTATCCTCAAGAGCGATCACTTGACCCAAAAGACTTTCGGCGTTTCGCATCCCGCCTTCGGAAGAAGCGGCGATTATTTCGAGCGCTTCCGGTTCAACGCTCACTTTTTCGAGTTTGGCGATTTGCTTGAGTCTTTCCATGATCTCTTTAATTGTCAGGCGGGTGAAATCGAATCTTTGCACCCGCGACAAAATTGTTTCCGGAATTTTATGGACTTCGGTCGTGGCCAGAATGAAAACAACATGCGCCGGCGGTTCTTCAAGGGTTTTCAATAGGGCGTTCCAGGCGCCGCCGGAAAGCATATGGACTTCATCGATGATATAGACCTTATACTTAAGAGAAGTGGGCGGAAGCTTCACGGTTTCGCGCAGTTCGCGGATATTGTCCACGCCGGTGTGGGACGCGGCGTCAATTTCAATGATGTCGAGAGATCGGCCGTCAAGAATAGTTTTGCAAGAATCGCATTTAAGGCAAGGCTCGCCACTCTTGATATGTTCGCAGTTGATAGCTTTCGCAAAAATCCTTGCAATCGAAGTTTTTCCCGTTCCCCGCGGTCCGGCAAAAAGATACGCCTGGCCGATCCGACCGGATTTGATGGAGTTTTGAAGTGTCTGGACAACGTGTTTTTGCCCGATGACTTGGGAAAAATCAGAGGGACGGTATTTGCGGTAGAGAGTGGTGCTCATAAGTTGAATTATATGAAATCAAATAGTAAATAGCAAATAAAAAAAGCGTTTTACGCTGTTTTTTCCAAAGCTAAGCTTTTACCTTGCTCGCGTCGCTCGCAATTCCTCAAAGCTTAGCCTTATCAAACTCTATTTATTTCTTAAACACCCAAAACTTGTATCCTATGAAATTCCAGGCCATGACGCAAATCGAAGCGATGGCGGCGGAAATACTGGCCCAGGTCTTGACTTTTATCCCGCCCAAGGGCCCGATGACATTGACTAGAACGGAAGCCACAACTGCGTTTAGGACAAGACCGATAATACTCACCGCGAGAAACTGGGTAAATTCTTTTCCCGATTCCTTGGTATCCGTTTTTTTGAAAGTCCAAACTTTATTCCAGATATAACTATTGGTGACCGCGAAAGTGAAAGAAATTACTTTAAAAATAGTATAAGCCACTCCCGCTGCGGATCCCGTGAGGAAAATAAGCAAATTCAGAATGCCGATGTCAACCGCGAAGTTTGTCGCTCCCACGCATCCGAATTT
>JAVHPA010000038.1:0-4353 GCA_036170345.1 Candidatus Moraniibacteriota bacterium | reverse complement strand
AGATTAGGAAAATTTATTTCGAGTTCAAGCTCTCTTTTATCAATGCCCTGACTTCCGTAAGATTCACCTGTTTTTTCACCCTTTCCCGATTTTCTTTGAAGGGGCGAGGAGCCATCCGGGTGGCTTGATTCATCGAAATGGGCCGGGTGCTGGGCGCGCTCCTTCCGCCGGAATTGTTTCTCCTCGCGGCGGGAGGCGAACTTTGCCCGGTTTGCAATTTAACCTGCTGCAGCCTCGCCTGCTGGCGCTGATAGTCCTTGAGGCAATCCTTGCAGAAAGTCGGCCGGCTGCCGTCCGGCTTGAAGGGAACTTCGATGTCCGTTTCGCAAGTGGCGCATTTGGCCGCGTGCATTGTTTGGTCGCTCTTCTTTTCCGCGCCGGAAGCACTCGCCGTATTGGCTTTTCTTAAGGGCTTTTTTGTTTCTCTCGCGACTTTATTTTCGCTTTTGACGGCCGTTTTTTCCAGTTCTTTTTCTGTTATCATTCCACTCCAGCGGGCGATTTTTTCTTCCACGATTTCCCGCTGGGTTCCGTAGCGCTCCCGGGTAATGCGGATCACTTTTTTCTCATTCTGCTCCGTTGGCGAAAGATCGATCGGCGGAAGAGTAGCCGCTGAAAAAGCGCTTCCGGTGAAGCCATCTATCATCAGCTTGATATATATATTGCGATTCGGAAGGTTCACCAGATCTTGGATGACAAAAACCGGCTCGAATTCTTTTTCCAGAAATTCAGCGTCTTCCGCTCCAACCCGGAACGCGCAGAGCGTTCCCACGTTTCCAAAAACGGCGTCCCGCACCCTCGTCGAAGTGTCCGTCACCAGCTGGCCGATATATTGATGGGCGATTATCAGGTTGAGATGATATTTTCTGGCTTCGGAAAGAATATTGGCAAAAGAATCCGTGGCAAAGTTCTGAAACTCATCGACATAGAGATAAAAATCCCTTCTTTTGTCTTCTGGAATATCCACCCGGCCCATCGCCGCCAGTTGTATTTTGGTGATCATCATCGCTCCAAGAAGGGCGCTGTTGTCCTCCCCGATCCGGCCTTTCGAAAGATTCATAATCAAAATTTTCCCCTCGTCCATCAGGTCCCGGATGTTGAAAGCCGACTTGGTCTGGCCGACAATGTTTCGGATAAGAGCGCTGGAAAGGAATTGTCCAACTTTGTTTTGGATTGGAGAAATCACTTCCTGAAGCACCCGGTCATTCCATTGCGTGAATTCATCCACCCAGAAAGACTTGACGACTGGATCGGTTATTTTTTCGACGACGCGCGCCCGATAATTTTTATCAACCAGGATGCGGGTGACGCCCAAAAGCGTGCTTCCCGGATATTCAAGAAGGGCAAGAATAGCGTTTCGCAGAATATATTCAAGCCGCGGCCCCCACGAATCCGCCCATATTTTTTTGAAAACGCCCACCAGTCCCGAGGAGATGAGATGCCGGTATTCCGTATCCACTTTTTCCATGACATTGAAGGCGATGGGATATTCCTGGTCGGCCGGATTGAAATAGATAACGTCGTTGATGCGACTGGAAGGAATGGCTTTGATGACAGTTTCGGCAAATTCTCCGTGAGGATCGACAATTGCCACCCCGTGGCCGTTCTGGATGTCCTGAATAGCCATATTCTGGATCATGGTCGTCTTTCCCGTCCCGGTTTTTCCCACCACGTAAAAATGGCGGCGGCGGTCATCCGCCTTGATGCCGAAAGCCCGGTCTTGTCCCCGGAAGTTAGTTTTAGCGAAAGTGGTGATTTTTTCCATATGTTTTCTTACCCCACCGGCAAATTAATCGGCGCCCCGCCTTTTTTCGCTTCCACTCTGGAGATTGACGGCGACAGAGCCGACATATCCGGCAAATGGAAAAGGGTCGCCAGCTCTTCGGTGTTCAGGTACATATTCGGGCCGTCGTCATCGCGCGTCAAATAGCGGTTCCAGATTTTTCTTTGGGCCCAAAGCATCCTATATTTCACGAAAAAATAGTTCGCGTAAGTCTTAGTTTCATTATCCTTATCAAGCGTGTTCAGATTCGGATCGTTGAACTGATGAGTAAACCCGTCCATTCCCTGATAAAAAACTTTTTTGAAACTTTTGCGGGGAGCGACATATACGATTCGCAGCTTGGTCTTGAAGGCTTTTTTATTCAAGCTCTCTTCCACCGCCTGAAGAATATCTTTTTCTACCGGAGTGAGCCTGAATTGGAGAGGCTGTTCATCTTTTTTCTTTTCTTCCACTTCCGGAACCGGATTGAAAATATATTTAAAAGCTGAAGCGATAATATCAACTATTTCCTGAAAAAACCCGATGATCGCTATGGCTTCTTTTTTCACTTCCCGACCGGCCAGCTTTGCGACAACTTTTTGGACCATCGGCCTCCAGACTTTATCTTTGATCGGGATAATAAGCATTTGCACCCAAAGTTGATGGCCCGGCGGGAGAGTGGAAATGATGTCCGCCAGCGGCGCCAGGGGTTCAATCATCCCTTTGGTCACTTCTTCCTGAAATTTATGATAAGTTCGGATCGGATAAGCGTCGTCTTTGGAAAACTTATAATCCGTTCCCCACATATTCCAGTCCGGATTAGGAACATTTTTTGGAACAGACCGGGTATAGTCTTCCGCCTCCTGGATTTCCGCGTCCGGATATTGGGCGTAAAGCGCGGATTCCACCAGATTTCGATATCTTTCCTCCGTCCGGACAAAAAAATGCATCTCGCCGTTCACTCCCTGGATCTCAACAGCGAATTGGGACTGCTTGATACGGCCCTTGAGATAATAGTCGAAATAATTGGGCGTTGACCAGATTCCGTGGAGGAATATGAAAAACTGCTCCATTGTTTTGGGGCTTTTTTCGATGTCCCGGGGAGGCTTAATCTCAAGCATCATAAATTTCAAGTTCTTTTTGTATTCTCCCCAGACATACTTTATCCACATTATCTGGAAAAGATAAAATAAAACAACCGGAAAGACAAACCACCACGTGGCGGAAATTACTTGTCTGGTTGTTTCAACCTCTTGTTTTAGTAATGTGAAAAAGTCCATTATTTTATGGATTCCCGCTTCGCAGAATAAAATCTATCAAATAGTCCGCGAGCAAAGCGAGCACCAAAGTTTTTAGTTTTTAGTTTTTAGTTTTGCGCTTTTAATGAGTATCCATCTTTCACTTTTTCGAAAACTTTTTTATCCGAAAGATTGACTGATATCGTGGCTTTTTTCACTTTCCTTTTCTTTAAAACTCCGCTGAACAGATTTTCTCTGCTCAAAAACCCGCCAGCCGATCTGATAAGCGAAACTATGACGTCTTTCACTGTTCCTTCTTCGTATCCCCATTCCCGAAGCGCGTAGGTTCCCCGCCCCACTAGGACGAATCTTTGGTCGCGGATCAGTTCGTTGTGAACCGTTTGGGGATGCACTTTTTTCTGGCTCATGCCATATTCTTCGATAAGCTTGCTGATCTCGCGAAAATGAAGGGGTTTTCCTTTTTTCATCAGAACCAGCGTGGCTTTTTCTCTCACGCCTCGCGGCCGGATAAGCGGCCATCTGGCTTTTCCCCAGTCCCCGAACACGTTTTTTCCGAATTTTTTCGATACGCTCAAAAAATTGAGGATTTGCTCGGGCGTGACACCGGGATATTTTTTCTTAAAATCAGAATACTCCAGTTTTCGCAGTATGTCCTCGGGACCGAACAGTTTTTTCGAATTATCGAAAATATTTTCGAGAGCCAGCGTCGCGTCGCGAAGCAGTTTGCGGTCGAAATCAGGACTGGCCCAGGAATCAGCAATTTCTTTGTTTCCCTTATTCCTCTTAAGATCAGCGATGAAAAAGGCGATCTCAAGGCCTCTGGCCTCATTGGGAGAAAAATATTTTTTGCCTGAACACTTTTCAAAAACGTCGGCCGTCAACCCAACACTCGCGGAAATTCCGCCTTTTTCACGAATAATTTCCTGAATATCAGAAACGAGTTTTTCAAACTCAACACTTTTCTCCATTTTTTTCAGCGCTTTTATGGCATCGGCTTCAATCTGCCTTACTCTTTCCCGGGTGATATTAAGGCTCTTTCCAATCGCCTCAAGCGTTTTGGGTTCACCGCCGGAAATACCAAAACGGCTGCCGATCACCAGTTTCTGTTTCGCGCTAAGAAGTTGAAGCAGATTTTCAATCAGGGACTTAGCCGTCACTTCTTTGACCGGTATCTTTTGCGATCCAGGCACATTTCGGCTTATTTGAATGGGTTGTTCTTCCATTTTACTTGAAGCGCCTAGTCCGGTTTTAAGCTGAATTAAAACAGACTTGGCTGATTTATTATTTAGAAGTTCAACCATAACATATAACTGTTTCATTTGTCAACCCCGT
>JAVHPA010000037.1:0-4559 GCA_036170345.1 Candidatus Moraniibacteriota bacterium | reverse complement strand
ATGACTATTCAATGGTACGGGCATTCGTGCTTCAAGATAACGACCAAGCCGGAAGGGCGCGGGTCGGGAGAAGACGTGGTGATTTTTACCGATCCTTTCCAAAAAGAGCTGGGATTGCGTCCGCCGCAGGGAAGAGCGGATATTGTGACCATAAGCCATGATCACTATGACCATAACAACGCGGAAGCTTTGAAGGGCGAGCTGCAGGTTTTGGATCTGCCGGGAGAATATTCGATCAAGGGCGTATCCAT
Source organism: Candidatus Moraniibacteriota bacterium (assembly GCA_036170345.1). Taxonomy (GTDB): domain Bacteria; phylum Patescibacteriota; class Minisyncoccia; order Moranbacterales; family UBA11712; genus Fen-1326. The sequence goes on along the minus strand of JAVHPA010000037.1, from coordinate 4,308 downwards.
CCGGGGAATCAGCGCTTTTCATGACAAGCTTGAAGGAGCCGAGCGGGGACCCAATACAATTTTTATTTTTGAAAGCGAGGGAATCCGGTTTTGCCATCTGGGAGATTTGGGTGGGCCGCTGGATAAGAGGCAACTCGAGGAAATCAACGGTGTGGATATTTTGGCGGTGCCGGTTGGCGGATTTTATTCTCTTGACGGAAAGGAAGCTAAAGCGGTAGTGGATCAGGTGGAACCCAAAATTGTTTTCCCGATGCATTACAAAATTCCAGGTTCGAAAGCTAAAATCGACGACGAAAAGAAATTTTGCAAAGAAATCGGCCTTTGCCCGAGAGAAAAACTGGCCAAATTGATCCTCAAGAAAAAAGATCTGGAGGAAGATTTGAAAGTAGTGCTGATGGAAGCGCTAAATTCATAAAGCATGAACATCAACGATTACATTGAAAAATTAAGGACTAAACCCGTACACCAGCGAGAAAGGATTGTCATCGCGGCAACCGTGGTGTCCTTTTTGATAATTTTGGTTATCTGGCTCGTTTCTTTTTCGGAAATGAACAAAGAAGGGCAAACCGATGCTAATCCTTCGGCGGTTGATCAACTGAACGGTCTCAAGAACAACGTGGGCGAGAGCAAAAAATCGATTGAGGAAATGTGGAATCAGATGCCGGGTCAAAACGGGACGAGCGCGCCGGATCAAACTGGCATCAACGCGAATAATTCAAACGGAACGGATAGCGCCAACAGCGGGCAAAATTCCCCAACAGATCAGTCGCAGCCATCGCCAACGTCAACGCCTCCGCAGCCGCAGGATAATAATCAGCAAAATAGCGCCATTCCGCAATTGCCGTAGAAAAATATGGAAATTGGATACATAAAACCCAGAGAAATAACGGACGAGATGAAAGAATCGTATCTGGCTTACGCCATGAGCGTGATTGTTTCCCGGGCTCTTCCCGATGTTCGTGACGGGATGAAGCCGGTTCACCGCCGGATTCTTTTTGCTATGCGGGGACTGGGCCTCACGCACACGGCCAAATACCGAAAATCCGCGACGGTGGTCGGAGAAGTGCTGGGCAAATACCATCCGCACGGAGACACGGCTGTTTATGACTCGATGGTGCGGATGGCCCAGGATTTTTCGATGCGCTATCCCCTGGTGGACGGCCAGGGAAACTTCGGCTCGATGGACGGCGACAGCGCGGCGGCTATGCGCTATACGGAAGCCAAGCTTACGAGCCTGGCCGAAGAGATGATGGCCGATATTGAAAAAGACACGGTTGATTTTGTTCCCAACTATGATTCCTCTCGCCAAGAGCCTTCGGTTTTTCCGACCAAGGTTCCCCAGCTGCTTCTTAATGGCACGATGGGAATTGCGGTGGGTATGGCGACAAATATACCGCCTCACAATTTGGGCGAACTGGTGGACGGCCTGACATATCTGATTGAAAATCCCGATTGCGGAATCAAGGATCTGACAAAAATCGTGAAAGGTCCCGATTTCCCGACCGGCGGATCGATTTATAACCAAGCAGACATCGAGCAGGCCTATCTTACCGGTCGGGGAGGCATTGTGACGCGGGCCGAAGCCGAAATTGTGGAAGCGAAAAACGGCCAATTTCAGATCATTGTCACCGAGATGACTTACGCTTCCAACAAAGCGGCCACAATCACCAAGATGGCCGAACTGGTAAAGATGGGAAAGCTGGAAGGCATCCGGGACATTCGCGACGAGTCTGACAAAGACGGAGTGAGAATCGTGATCGAGCTCAAAAAAGAAGCCTTTCCAAAAAAGGTTCTCAACAAACTTTACAGCTTGACCGATCTTCAGAAATCTTTCCATGTCAATATGCTGGCTCTGGTGGACGGGATTGAGCCAAAAGTCCTGAACCTAAAGGCGATTCTTGAATATTTTATCGCGCATCGGCGCGTGGTCGTGACCCGCCGGACAAAGTTCGAACTCGAGCGAGCCAAAGAGCGAGCCCATATTTTGGAAGGACTCAAAAAAGCGCTGGATCATATCGACACGATCATCAGCACGATCAAAAAATCAGCTACGAAAGAAGTGGCTCACCAGAATTTGATGAAGCGCTTCAAATTTTCCGACAAGCAGGCCACCGCCATCTTAGAAATGAAGCTTCAAACGCTCGCCGGACTGGAACGGAAGAAAATCGAAGACGAACTTAAGGAAAAAAGAAATCTCATCAAGGAACTGGAAGAACTTTTGAAGAGTCCCAAGAAAATTTTGGGCGTGATAAAAAAAGAACTGACGGATCTCAAAGAAAAATACGCCGACGAAAGAAAAACGCGGGTGGTGAAATCGGCCGTGGGAGAATTCAAGCAGGAAGATCTCATTCCCAATGAAGAAACAATGATCGTTCTTACCGAGGACGACTATATTAAGCGGATGCCCCCTTCTTTCTATAAAGTTCAAAAGCGGGGCGGAAAAGGCGTCATCGGGGCATCAACCAAAGAAGGCGATACGATTGACCGGGTGGTAACGGCTATGACTCACGACAATCTGTTTTTCTTTACCAACAGCGGCAAAGTATTCCAGGCCATGGCCTATGAAATTCCGGTTTCCTCCCGAATCGCCAAGGGACAAGCGATCGTCAACTTTCTCCAAATCGCGCCGGGAGAAAAGATAACGGCTGTAATTTCCATCAGCAAAGGAAGCCAGGCAAAATATCTTTTTATGACAACGAAATTCGGCACGGTAAAAAAGACGGCCATTGAAGATTTCGCCAAGGTGAGAAGGTCAGGGTTGATCGCGCTTAATCTCGTAAAAGACGACGAGTTGCGCTGGATCGCGCCAACAACCGGAAAAGACGAAGTTATCGTCACTACGACCAACGGGCAGGCTATTCATTTCAAGGAAACAGATGTCCGGCCGATGGGCCGCACGGCCGCCGGTGTGCGGGGCGTGAAGCTTCGGCGTGATGACGCGGTTGTCGGGATGGACGTGGTGCTCAAAGACCAAAAAGGAAACCAACTACTGGTTTTTTCCGAAAACGGCTATGGAAAAAGATCCGATCTCAAGGGCTATAAAATCCAGCGCCGGGGCGGGAGCGGGATAAAAACGGCCAAAATTACGCCCAAGACAGGGAAACTGGTTTCGGCCCATATAGTCAACGTGGATAATTTGGACACGGATATGATCGCTAGCTCCGCCAAAGGCCAGATCATTCGCACGCCTCTTCGGAGCATCTCCGCTTTGGGCCGGGCGACACAAGGAGTGCGCGTGATGAGACTGAACCAGGACGACAAGATCGCGGCAACGACGGTGTTATAAAATTTATAATTTAAAGTATAAATTTAGACCAGCCTCAAAACTAAAGAGGTTGGTTTTTTAATAAGAGTTTAAAATTCAAAATCTAAATATCCAAATCCTAAATAAATTCTAATATCAAAATTCAAATTTTCAAAACGTTTTGAATTTAGAATTTGATAATTTGGATTTATTTGGAATTTGGTGCTTTGAATTTAGGATTTCCGGGCTTGTTGTTTCTTTTCCTAACTTATTGTAAAATTCAAGCATAGCTAAGCTTCAAAAATAAAAATCTAATGAAGAAAAAAATATCGGCTATTGTTTCTTTTTCACTCCTCCTTTCGATGGTCTTTTTTTCCGGCTGTGGATGCAAGCCACAGGCCCCCAATTATGAAGTCAGTCTCGAGGTCTGGGGTCTCTTTGACGATTCGGACACGATGGCAAAAGTGATCAGCGAGTACAAAAAAAGAAATCCAGTCATAAAAGATATCCAATACAAAAAACTCACTATTGATTCGTACGAAAACGATCTGCGGGACGCTTTGGCGACCGGGAACGGCCCTGATATTTTCCTGATCCATAATTCCTGGCTCACCAAGCATCAGGACAAGCTGTTCCCCGCTCCCGATTCGGTCATCACTCCCAAGCAAGTGCAGGACCTGTTTGTCGACGTTGTTTCCCAGGATTTTGTGAAAGATTCCAAGATCTATGCCCTGCCCCTCTCGGTTGATTCTTTGGCCTTATTTTACAACAAGGATCTTCTGAACCAAGCTGGTCTTTCATCTCCTCCCCGCACCTGGGCCGAGTTCGATGAAGCGGTAACGCGCCTGACCAAAGTTGATTCGTTCGGAAACATTGTCCAGTCCGGCGCGGCCATGGGCGCTTCGAGCGACGCCAGCCCGGGAGACGGAAAAATAAACCGGGCGACGGATATTCTGACGGCCATTATGCTGCAAGCCGGGGCGCAAATGTATGACCCGAAAACCAACTTGGCCACTTTTGCCGAATTTACGGATGCGTCTCTGGCGGGGAAAAATCCGACGTCT
>JAVHPA010000036.1:0-4598 GCA_036170345.1 Candidatus Moraniibacteriota bacterium | reverse complement strand
GTAGCCGGTTCTACTCCTAAATCCGGGAGCCTAGTAATGGTTTTACAATCCGTATTTTGCTTTGTTCGCCGCGTGCTCTTCGATTGTTTTTGAAAAAATCGTTTTTCCGGTTTCAGGATCGGTCAGGAAATAGGTAAAATCCGTTTTCGCCGGATATATGGCTGCTCGCAAAGCATTCATTCCCGGATTATCAATCGGCCCGGGCGGAAGGCCTTTATTCATATAAGTATTATAGGGCGACGGAGTTCGCGTATCATCATACGAATATTGTTTTTTTTCTTTTCCAAGAACGTAGGCGATGGTGGCGCAGCTTTGAAGCGGCATGCCTGCGCCAATCCTGTCCCAGAATATTCCGCTCGCGATTTTCATGTCGTCGGGTGTTTTCACTTCTTTTTCCAGAATGCTCGCCATCGTGACAATTTCATAGACGCTGTGGCCGTTTTTTTCGATTTCACTCCTTATCTCCGGCGTCAGTTTTTCGTCAAAATTGAGAAGCATCCGATTAATGATGTCTTCCGGCTTGGCATTTTTGAAGAAAATATAAGTATCCGGAAACAAAAAACCCTCTAAGCTATCTTTTTCCGGTTTGCTATTCAAAAATTCGTAATCTGTTTTTGCTCCCGCTCCGGATTTCACGATATCCAGGAATCTGTCCCCATCAAAGCCCTTATTTTTCAAAATTTCCGCCATATCTTTGGCGCTTGTCCCTTCGGGAAAAGTTATTTTCACTTCATTCGAGACCACCTCGCCGATCGAAAGAACTTGGACAATCTCCGGTATCGTCATCGAACCCTTAAGTTCGTATTTCCCGGCTTGGATCTTTCCCTTGCTGTTCGTTTTCCAGATGTAGTAGTAAAGATAGTATTTGTTTTTGATCAGTTGGCTGTTTTCCAGGCTCTCCGCGATATCCTTCACGCCCTCCCCGCTCTTTATTTCAAAATTCTGGGCGATATCCCCCGTTCCCTGCGAAAAACGCGCCTGCCGGTCGAATATATAAAATCCAAGCAGGAACAAAATAAAAAAAAGACCAATGGCGATGTATAATCTTTTTGAATTCAGCATATAATTTACCCCGTATCAAATTTCAATATAAATAGCGAATTTCAGAAGATAATTAAAACTTTTCGCCACGTGGAGATTTGATATGGGGCTTTTATCTACTACCGAAATAATAGCATATTTTTTTCATTTTTGCCTTATTCCCCCATTATTTGAAGGGCGATTTTTCGCGGTCGGGCATTATCGAGTTCCACCGCGAAAATTCTTTGCCATAATCCCAATTGCAGGTCGCTATCCACAATATTCAAATGGCAGCTGGTTGGTAAAAATGTCGCTTTGCAATGGGCATGTCCGTTGGCACATTCCCCGTCACACATATTCACCGTCCGGATATCGAAATTATCATGCATATATTTCGTCGTTCTTGGCACCACTTTATCCAGTACTTTCTTGATGTCCGAAATTAAAAGCGGTTCGGCCTCCTGAACCAAAATTGCCATTGTCGTGTGCATACTTTGGATATTTATAACGCCTCTTTTCACTCCGGCTTTTTTCAGTTTCGCCTTGATTTTGTCCGTGATGTCGATGAAATCAAGCGTCGTCGCGGTTTTGAGCTCGATAAGATGATTAATAATTTTCATATTATTGTTTTTATGAATTACAAATTACCACGATCCGCCGCCCCCGCCGCCGAAACCGCCGCCGGAAAATCCTCCGCCGCCGAAACCCGACCCGCCGCCGGCCGCTTGGGAGGGCTGGCTGGCAATCGCGCTCATTGCAGAACTATTGAAATCGCTGACCATATTGGCCAATATCAGCGCCGAAAACATCTGCCCGGAAGAATCTTCGTACCAATCCGGCTGTTGGTTATAAATTCCCTCGAACTGTTTGGACCATTCTTTTTCGACTCCGAAAACCATTGCATAGGGCAGGAATTTTTCGAAACTCTCCGGGGTTTTTTCGGGGGCGTTATGGAATTTCAGCCGATCCGTTTCCGTCACCGACAAAAATAACTTAAACCCCAAGATATCTTCCTTCGTTCTCGCGCCTTTCACTGTCACCGCCGGCATCAACCAGCCGAAAACGAGAATGATGATCCCGCTCACGAGACCTGCAAAAAAACCGAAAGCGCCCTGGAGATTTGTAAATAGCGCTATAAGGCCAATGGTAGCAAATATTCCCAAAGCTATCCAGAGTCCGCGCGTGGTGTTGGGATTGGAGACGTAATAGCCTTTTTCGGTGATTCCTTTATAAAGCTGGTCTTTGGCCGTATTTAGGTCTTTATAAAATTTATTTTTGAGGTCCGAGAGTTTTGTTTCTTTACTGCCGCCGGAAAACAGCCCGCGAATCACCGTCTTTTCGAAATCTTTTTCCGGCTCTTCGTCTTTGAGCTGGATAAAAGTATATTCGACATTCTTTCCTAAAAACCCTTTTTCCTCCGTTCGCTTTATTTTGAGAAACCTTTTTACCGCCAGATCAATAATCGTCGCCGAAACATCCTTGTTGTCGGCCGAGCCGTCAATAAGCGTCCCGATTTCAGCCGGCGCGAGTTTGTCCGGCGGTTCATACTGCGCGATTATCGTCCCCCGCCCTTTCGGATCTCGCCCTTTCTTGAGCCAGAGCCGGAACATGAGGACAAAGATGATTATTGGCACAAAAAGCGTCCAATTATCTTTCGTGATGTCCAGTATTTTTTGAAAAATTGTCGGAGCCGCCGTGATTCCTTTCGGCCAGCCGGCAACAATGGTCATACCTTCACTGGGAGACATCCTCCCGCTCGATGCATAACTTATAATATTCCCGTTCGCGCTCGCCGAACATTCCGCGTTGTTTCCAAAAGCGCCCTGGTAGCATTTATACTGCAGATTATTTTTTGCCTCCTCCGGCAAAGTTACTTTGAGCGTTGCTTTTTCTATCGGAATTTCCCATTCATTACCCGTGAAATTCCAGTACAGTTCGTCATGGTCGGAAAAATAGTTGATTGCCCGCCGAATTGTATATGAAACAATATATATTTTTTGACCGCTCAATAATTTATTCGCGTCGCCGATTTTTATTTCAATGTCATTACCCGGATAAGAAATTGCGTAATTATACGGATTTCCATTCTCGTCTTTTACCTTGATATCGCTGATCCGTAAATTGAAATTACCGCCCCGGGCTTTGTATTTTATCGGAACGAAGCGGAATATCCCGTGCTTTTCCTGATCGCCAAAATCATAATTGATAGTTTCTTTGACATCCACCGTACTGTCACGGTTGATTTTTATTTCCCCGTCGAAATTCGCAATTTTTTCAGGATTAACAGGGCTTTGTGCGTTTGCAAAGGATATAAGAAAAAAACTAAACGCTACAGCCGAACCTAATATTTTGTATCTCATATACAATACCGAAGACTAAATACCTTATGCCAATTTAAAATCGCGCATCCTCATCCACCACCATTTTCTTTTTGAGCGATCGGCCACCGCGGCGCTGAAGGGTGATTATCCGATCTTTATCTTTCTGGATTTGATTTTCCAGTTCTTCATAAACGCTGTCGATCGAGCCTTCGATTGAAATTGTGGTGTCTTCCCCGCGATAATCCTGGTAAGGCGTATGCAGCATCACTTCCACCCGAAATTTTCCCTTTTTATCCAGATCAATTTCCACTTCGGCCGAAATTTCGGCATCCTCGCTTAATGATCGAAAAAACTTCCCAAGTTTCTCTACTTTCTCAGTCACATAATTTTTCGTGCGTTCATCAATTTTGACCTCCTTAAATAGAAATCGAATATTCATCCCGTTAGGCATTTTTTTTGGAAGTTAATAGTTAAGTAAATGCTTAATAAGCTTATCCCCCATTTTTCGGCTCAATTTTTCCATCGGACACAAATCATCCCCTTTTCGGTTCATAATATTTTTAATCTTTTTTTTGAATTCAACTTTGATTTTGTTTTTCTCAAGATATTTTTTGGCGTCCTGGCTGATAGTCGGCGTCCAGATTTCTTTTACTTTGGCGTGCGCGAGAAGCATCGCCGCCGCCTGCCCGAAGACCCTGTCAAATACAGTCGCTCCCCGCATTTCTTTTTTGTGCTTTTTTATGCAAAAAATGAGCGGTTTCAGGCGCTCCGCCTTCGAACTATAAATTATTTTTTCGTTTTTGATCAGAACGAAAGACCAAGGTTTTCCGAGAAAATAATTTACCCCATTAGAAAGTTTTATTTTTACGGATTTATTAAAACTTTTACTTTTTAGAAAAACATTTTTTGACACCAAAACTTCTATCTTTCTAACGGGGTGAAGATTATATATTGTTTTCATCGGCAAGATATTTTTTGAGAAAGTATGCCAGAATTGGCAGGGTGGCGAATTGAATGGCCATTCCAATCCAGCCTTCTTTCAAGGCGCTGAAAACATATCCAGCCGCGTTCATTTTCGAAAATAACAAAACCGCGATTCCGCTGTCTGCAATGGATGCCTTCGAAAAAGTGTATATGCAGTCGTTAATTGCAGTCATCCAAAAATTAAAGGACCTCTGCATCGAATGGAAAGACATCCCGATGCTTGCCAGAACCCACGGACAGCCTGCTTCGCCAACGCGTTTAGGTAAAGAATTC
>JAVHPA010000035.1:0-1040 GCA_036170345.1 Candidatus Moraniibacteriota bacterium | reverse complement strand
CAAAGAATGATGGGGCAGGAAATCAGGAACAAGCTCACGGACTATTGGAAAAACAATGAAGTCAAAGAGCGGGACGAATACGCGATACTCACAAATATCATTCACGAAGAATGGACAGACTTGTCGGTGAAAGAGCATAAAAATTTGAAAAAATTGGAAAGAGAAAATCTACGCGACCATATGACGGACGCGGAATTGGTTTTTACCGCCCTCGCTGAACTTTCCACCCGCCAGATCGCCGAAACTATGGAAACGAAAGGCTTGGAGGAAAATAAAATCCCGGCGAAAAAAGGCGGAGGGATTGCGAAAAACGCCAGACTGGAGCTGGAACAAAAAACAGGCAAAAGGGTTGTGACGAGCAAAAATTTGAAATTGCCTTATCAAAAAAAGCTAAAATCTTGAATAAATGAAAATAATTCTCAAAATAAACGAAGAAAATAATATCAGTCTTTCTCTTCTTGACGGCAAAAAGGAGAAAGACGGCCTTAAATGGAAAGATAACAGCAATCTTTCCCGCGTTTTGCTCTCGAAAATCGACCAACTGCTGAAAAAGAACAAGATCGGACTTGACAAAATTTCCGGATATAAGATAATGAGTGAAGTGCCTGAAAACTACACTAGTTTCCGGATCGCGAAAATGACACTGGAGAGCCTGATGATCGGAAAGGAATTCGAAACAAGGCCTAAACAGGCTTCAAGGATAAAGAATATCGGATTTGCCAAAAAAAAGGTCTTATGATAGAGTATATAGACGCGCTATTAAGTTCTGGGGAATTTGCATAATTTATCTGGACTAAATTAAATATTCTTAATTAAAACCACTTGTCCAAAATTCTTTGCTTCCTAGAAATTTTCGAAGCAAAGATTGGTTAAGTGGCGTGTCTTTTATGTCTTTAGGGCCCAAAACTCTCGGGGTGAAAGAGTCTTTCAGCCCACAATCCTCTCTTCGCAAGAGGAAATTTTTCAAACGTCTGCCGATGGTCTCCTTGCCGAATCTCATCGAAGCGCAGACAAATTCCTACCAGTGGTTTCTCAAAGAA
>JAVHPA010000034.1:0-4653 GCA_036170345.1 Candidatus Moraniibacteriota bacterium | reverse complement strand
CTTATCCCTTTTAAACCACGTTATCTGCCGTTTGGCGTAATTTTTTTCGGCTCGGATTACTTTTTCGATCAACCATCTTTTTTCCAAAGCTAAGCTTTTTTCCTTGCGAGCTTCAGCTCGCAATTCCCCAAAGCTTAGCTTTTTTTGTAGATATAAAGGAATCCAAAAATAGGCGAGGCCGAAGGATTGAATTTTTTTCCAGCTCAAGCCTTGTTGGTGTAAATTTCTAACTTCTTTTATCATGCCTTGCTTGAAACGTAATTTCACACGCTTCTCGATGTTGTCGTGCAATTCTTGTTGCGATAGCTTAATACCAATTTGGAGAAACATCCATTTGTCATTCCGACTGAACGAAGTGAGCGGAGGAATCTGGCTCGATCCCTCGGCTGCGCTCGGGATGACATCAAGAACTGGAACTTTTCCAATTGATTTGCAAATTTCAATGGCGCGGATCAATCGGACTTTGTTTTTGGAATCTATATTATTTGCTCTCGCTGGATCCATTTTTTTCAGCATTGAGAACAATTTTGCTGTCGGATACTTTTCCAGTTTCTTCCGTAATCTCCAGTCCGGTTTTACTTCCGGAAAATTTATGTCATCGACAATGGCCTGGATCCAAAATCCTGTTCCGCCGCAGATGATAGGGAGTTTTCTGCGCTGCAAAATATCATCAATAACTTTTTCGGCCTGTTTTTTGAATTTGGCGACGTTATATTCTGTGCGAGGAGAAATGATGTCGATCATGTAGTGGGGAATGCCGTGAGCCGTCCAAGGTTCAATTCCCCCCGCCCTTCGCGAAGGGCGGGGTTCCTCAAAGCCAAGCTTTTTGTCGCGCGGTGTTTTTCCTGTTCCGATATCCATTCCGCGATAGATCTGTCGACTGTCAGCAGAAATAATCTCACCATTGAACTTTTTCGCTATTTTAATGGCAATATCGGACTTTCCGGAGGAAGTCGGGCCGAGGATGACGAGTATTTTATTTAAAATTGACATATAGAAATATATTATGCTTAAGTATAAATAATCTCGCGAGGAGGTGAGCACATGGCAAAACCATTCGATCTTCTACCCTTAACCAACCTGGAACGTAAGTTTGTGGAGGAAATAGCTTCTTTTATCAAGAAAAGCCCGCGTCAGGATTTCGTCGATTTGAGCCAGGGTGTCAGTCGTCTTATGCCTGATGCGGGAGTGAAGCAGGGCCTCGAATGCCATTATCAGGGCAAAAACGTGGACGTTCAACAGCTGATCAAAAGGGGTCTCGCTGTGAAAATGCGGGAGGACTTCTGGCTCGATGTTACTCTAGAGCCCATCCGAAAGGAGAAAGAGATTGTGGGATACGCAATCATCCTTCAATCTTGAGAGCACCAGGGGGGAAATTTGATAGGCCATCCTTTCTTTAAGGGTGGCCTAAACTGTTCCCCCCCCAATCCAAACGCCTTTGCTTTTGTGATTTTGACTTTTGCGAAACTCCCGACAGGGATTTTTTTGTTTGAAGAAAATATAACTTTCTTTTGGGTGCGGGTGTGGGCGAGGTATTTAATCAAATTGTCATTCCCGCGGAAGCGGGAATCTAGTTTAAAATTTCTGGATTCCCGCTTCCGCGGGAATGACAAAATGCGGTCCACTAAAACCTCAACAACTTTTCCGACATATTTTTTGTTATTTTCAAGAGCGGTTTTCTTGAGAATCTCTGTCAAAAATTTATCACGTCTCACTTTTTCCTTTTTTGAAACATTGTCCTTCAGTTTCCACGCGGCCGTTTCGGGGCGGGGGGAGTATTGATTGATATAGGCCATATCGAATTTAATTTTCCGCAGGAGTTTGGCCGTGTTTTCGAATTGCTTTTTGGTTTCGCCGGGAAAGCCGACGATGATGTCGGTGGAGATGGCGGGTGGCAGCTTATCCAAAGCTAAGCTTTTCCCCCCCGCCTTTCGCGAAGGGCGGGGTTCCTCAAAGCTTAGCTTTATTTTTTTGATGAGGTTTTTGTAGTGCGAAACTGTATAATGTCGGTTCATCTGGCGCAAAATATCGTTGTCGCCCGATTGCGCTGGTAAGGAAACATATTCGCAAATATTTTTGCTTTTGGCGATTGTTTCAATCAGTTCATCGGACATATCCTTGGGGTGGGAAGTGAGGAAAGCGAGCCAGAAATTGCCGGGTATTTTTTCGATTAGTTGAAGAAGTTTTGGAAAATTAATTTCATTTTTATTTTGAAAACTTTTGTAACTATTTACATTCTGTCCCAGAAGGATAATTTCTTTGCAGCCATTTTTGATCAAGTCTCTTACTTCCTTTAAAATATCTTTTGCCGGACGCGAATATTCGCGTCCGCGGGCGTAGGGAACAACGCAATAGGAGCAGAAATTATTACAGCCGGTCATTATTGGGGTATAAGCCGTGTGGGGGCTGGTATAGTGAGGGGTTATTTTGAGATAATCGCAATTCCTCAAAGCTAAGCTTTTTCCTTGTTCGCTATTCGCTTGCAATTCCTCAAAGCTTAGCTTTTTCAGCATAACGCCGATAAATTTTGAAAAATATTTTATGTTAGTGAATAAATCAACTTTGTTCCTTAGTCTTCTTTGGACGTCTTTGCGATGGGCGAGACAGCCGGTGAGTATGATTATTTTATCCGGATATTTTTTACGGATGTTATTGATCTGACCATAAACCCGATCTTCGGCGCTTTGGCGCACGCCGCAGGTGATGAATACGATTAAATCAGCCGCATCAATCGAAGCGGCCGGTTTAAATTTATATTTTTCTAGGATTGTTGAAATTCTTTCGGCGTCGGAATAGTTCATTTGGCAGCCGAATATTTTCAGATAGTATCGCATACTTTTTTTTGTCTTGGATTTCCTTTCTAATTTTCTCCAAAAACTTTTCAATCTTCGTTACTCCCATATCTCCTTTTTCCCGATCACGGACGGCCACTGTTTTGGCTTTCATTTCTTTTTCGCCGACGATCAGCATATAGTTCACTTTTTCCTGCTGGGCTTCACGGATGCGTTTTCCGAGCGATTCGCTGGCATCTTTCATTGTGACACGAATATTTTCAGCGGATAATTTCTGCTGAACTTCCGTGGCGTATTTTCCGAATTTTTCCGAAACGGGAATAACTTCGACCTGAACGGGTGAGAGCCAAAGCGGAAAAGCGCCGGCGAAATGTTCGGTGAGAATACCGATAAATCGCTCAAATGAGCCAAAAATAGCGGCATGAATCATGACCGGTATTCTTTTTTGGCCGTCTTTATCAATGTACTCCAGTTTGAATCTTTGGGGCATTTGAAAATCAAGTTGGATGGTTGCGAGCTGCCAATTTCTTCCTAAAGCGTCTTTGATATCAATGTCGATCTTTGGTCCGTAAAAAGCGCCGTCTCTTTCTTTTGTCTTGTATTTTATTTTTTCCACTCTAAGCGCATTGGCTAAATTTTTCTCCGCTAAATCCCATTCGGATCTTTTCCCCATAAAATCATCTGGGCGGGTGGAGAGGAAAAATTTCGGTTCAATTCCAAAGGTCGGGTAATATTCTTTGATCATCTTGAGGAGAACGGATATTTCTTTTTCGACTTGATCGGGCAGACAAAAAATATGGGAATCGTCCTGGGTCAGATATCGCGCCCGGAAAAGGCCGTTCAGTTCCCCTGATTTTTCATTTCGCATAATGCGGCCGATTTCCGTGTAGCGGATAGGTAGATCACGATACGACCGCAGCTTCGTTTGATAAATTTTTATGTTGAAAGGACAGTCCATCGGTTTCAGGCAGTAGGTTTCCTTTTCCGCGTCGAAATGAAACATACTGTCCTTATAGTGATCCCAATGTCCCGAAATTTTCCAAAGAGAATCCTTGGCGAGTATCGGTGTTTGAATTTCCAAAAATCCGTGTTTCTTTCGCAAACCTTTTCCGAAGTTTTCAATTTCATTCCAGACAGCCATTCCCCTGGGGTGCCAGAAGGCTGAACCTTGAGATTCTTCGTGAAAAGAAAAAAGATCGAGTTCGCGCCCCAGCTTTTTATGATCTCTTTTTTCTGCTTCTTGCATCATAGCCAGATATTGCCGCAGCTCTCTTGGGCTGTCAAAAGCCACGCCGTAAATCCGCTGGAGCATTTTGTTTTTTTCATTGCCTTTCCAATAGGCGCCGGAAATTTTTGTAAGTTTAAAAGACGCGGGATTGATTTCGCCGGTTGATTCCAAATGCGGTCCGGAGCAGAGATCTACGAAATTTCCAGTTCGGTAAATCGAGATAGTTTTCGATTTGGGATTTTCTTTTTTGATATCTTTGATCAATTCAATTTTATACGGCTGTTTGGCTTTTTTAAAATCTTTTTCCGCTTCCGGAAAGGTAATATAGGCTCTTTCAAATTTCAGATTAGCCGCGATTATCCGCCGCATCTTCTCTTCCAGAATTTCCAGATCTTCGGAAATCAAGGTGCGAGGGAGATCAAAATCATAATAAAACCCGTTTTCAATGGCCGGGCCCATGCCGAATTTCGCTTCCGGGAGCATTTCGTAAACGGCGGAGGCGAGAACATGAGACAAAGAATGGCGGAGAATTTCAATTTTGGGCTTCTTTTTCATATTTTTTTGAATTTAGCGAATAGATTAAGCTATTTTGATAATACAGGCTATTTGTCAAGATGACAATATTTGAATAAT
>JAVHPA010000033.1:0-1044 GCA_036170345.1 Candidatus Moraniibacteriota bacterium | reverse complement strand
GGCGCGCTTGCTATAATAGCGGCGCGAAGGACAGCTTCGGAGGATGGGGAGGAGCTATGGGGCCGGCGCAATTTCTGCCCTCGACTTGGATGGGATATAAAAACAAGGTGGAAAAAATAACCGGCAGTCCGCCGGCCAATCCCTGGGACATCAAAGATTCGCTGGTGGCGATGGGCTTGAAGCTCGCGGCCGTGGACGGCGTAACGTCGGGGGATCGCAAGGCCTGGGCCAAAGCGGCGGGCATGTATCTGGCGGGAGGGAACTGGGAAAATTATCCCTGGTATTCGGATCGGGTTTTATTTTACGCGGATGGATTCAAAAAAATTATGAAATAATTTGTCAAGTCCCTGCTTGTAATTCCAGGTTTAATCGCTTGACTATTGAGCAAATTAGCTATATAATAAAGAAGTAAAATCCAAAAGATGTTTAGGGGGTTTTGCATAAAAGGGTGATTTTTCCGGCTCTGCCAGACAAATCGCTTTTTTGTTTACCCCGTATACAGGCTAGCGCCTGTTGTTCGGGGTTTACTCCAATATAAAAATAAAAATAAAGTTGAGGTTGGGTGGGCTTCGCTCTCGGGATGATAAAGATTCATAAACGGGCAATAGAACTGAAAAGGGTGAACTCAAAAAATAGATCAGCCAAGAACCTGAAAGTTTTTTGCGCTGTTATTTCGGCCGTTGCAACTTTTAGTTTGGGCTTTAACGGCGCTTCGGCTTCGCAGATTTCGGTCCAAAAAGTGATTGATTTGACCAACGCTGACCGGGCGGAAAAAGGGCTTTCGATATTGGCGGAAAACGACAAGCTTAAAAAGGCGGCCGAGAACAAAGCTAATGACATGATATTGAACGACTATTTTTCCCATAATTCCCCGCAGGGCGTGACTCCCTGGCATTGGATGGAGCAAGAAAAATACGATTATGACTATGCCGGCGAGAATCTGGCGATGGATTTCACAACGGCCGAAAAGATGAATGAGGCCTGGCTTGCGAGCCCCACTCATCGGGCCAATATATTGAACGAAAAATATAAAGATATCGGGAT